>VGYL01000004.1 GCA_016872975.1 Planctomycetota bacterium | reverse complement strand
CCTCCCGGCCCCACGAGTGTTTGCTTCTGGTCGTCCCACTGCATCAGCGTGTCTCCTACAGATCGTGGCCATTTCCATCCCTACCGACGCTTGGAGGATAGCACGTCAACGCGGTGAAGTCTAATTACATATGGCGGCATAATCGCCCGTATTCCTCTCTGTGTCGGGAATAGTTATCCCAATAACAAGCCCGAATGCCGCATCGTTCCGGCCATATATCCGCCCTATTTTATTAGACCTATATTCCGTCCCCAGACGTATAGCCATGGATAGGGTCTCGCCAAGAGAAGAATAAACAGGGCCCAGAAAATGGCTGTTGAAACGGTGGGTACCAAGGCCCAAGAAGGCGCCAAGCCCCGTAGGGGCGAAAGAAAGCCGGTGTCCGGCCGGCGGGCTTCTGTCGTCCCTGCCGGGACTTGTTTCGGCACTTGCCCGGGTTACCCAGCCATGAATGGCTGGGCTATTATCTTTCGCCCTTCGGGCTGGATCGGCCGTGCGCCCGACCGCGCCGGAGTTATCCACAAGAACAAATTCCTATACAATCAAGGTCGCCCAGTCACTACGAACGCCCTGGACACTGGGGGCCCCAACGCGAACGTATGCGTTGGGAGCCCCTGGCCACCCGCCGAGACGATTGCCAGGTTCTGAACCAGGCCTACAGTACCGCATGTCACAAGTACCGCGACTGTGGTGGTTGATTGCCGCGCTCGGTGAGCCTCGCTCGCAATGACAGAGGGCGCCCAAGTATGTCATTGCGAGGAGCTTCAGCGACGAAGCAATCATGTCATTGCGAGGAGCCCGACGACGAAGCAACCTCCTCTTTATCGTCTCAGGACTTGCGAAATGCGGCACTCGCGGCCTGATTTGTCATCCCGTATGCCTGACTCATGGGCAGGATGCCCATGCCACGGTAGCGACGGGGCTCCCGGACGCGAGAGGTTGCGGCCGGGGGCCCCGAGGTTTCTTACGGATCGAATGGACCGGTGTCTTTGGTCCGGATCAGAACGGCGCGTCGAACGGCGTGGTCCGGCCGGCCAGCCAGGCCATTTCCGCGAGGGTCAGCACCCGGTTGTAGATGCGGACTTCGTCCATCAGGCCTTCGAAGTGCCGCTCGGCGGCGGAGCCGTTGCCGATGTACAGGGGATTCTCGACGACCGTGGGCAGGTGCGTGTCCTCCCATTCGTGCCAGACGCCATTGAGGTACAGCTTCCACTGCGTGCCCGTGGCCATGAAGCCCAGGAAATTCCAGGCGTTCAGGACCAGGCCGGTGCTGGACCTTCGGTCGCCGCCGCCGACACTGAGGGTCATGATGTAGTTTTCCGTGGAGCGGTGGTAGAACTTGTAGCCGGGATCGGTCGCGCCCGTGCCGGAGGATTTGTCGAGGAAGCGTCCGAAGCCGCCGCCGCCGGGACCGGTCGGGTGCAGCCAGCCCACGATCGTTGTCGGTCCGGAGAGATTCAGGCTCGGCGGGTCGCCGCAGTCGAGGTAGTCCTGCCGGCCGTCCCACTGCACCGCGTTGCCGACCTTGCCGGCCACCCACGCCGGCTTGCCGATCACGGTGCCATGATGGCCCTGGCCGGAGCTGTCGGTGCCGTCTTTCTCGAACTTGTAGTAGGCGACGAGTCCGGTGGGATCGGGCTCCGTCGGCGTCACCAGCAGGCGTTCGCGCGGATACAGGCGGATATCGTCGAAGAAGAACTTGCCGGTGGCTCCTTGGCCTTCCACGCCAATCACCAGGGTCGTGACCTTCTGCAGGTTGGTATTGAACGAGGCCAGGGGGATATGCCAGGGCCGCCAGCCCGCCACGGCCAGGTCGGCGCGATCCCCATCGTAGAGGGCCTTGGCGCCGTTGACCTTCACGTACAACTGGGCGCCCGTAGTCTGGGGGTCGCCGTAGAGCCACAGCGACAGCGTCTTGACGCCCCCGACGGTCCAGTCCTGCGCCGGACTGAACGCCAACTTGGCCTCGGAGGCCGTGAAGCTGCCGGTATTGTCGTAGAGCAGCGGCATCGACTGCTTGCCCCCATGGACCACCCGCTGCTCGGCAAAGGGGGCCTCGATATAGCCGACCTGCGAGCCATTGGTCGTGGTACCGTAGCCGTCCAGCCAGGCTTCGTAGATGCGGCTGCCCTCGTCGTCGGTGTAACTCTCGAAATCCTCGACGACCGTGTACTCCTGCGTCCGGAAGCTCCAGACGGCGCCCGCATGGATACCGGGCGTGCGGGCCTCGTTGACCTCATCCGCGCGCCAGTAGTAGGTCGCGCCGAATTCCAGGGCCACCGGGGTGAAGCGGTGCGCCGCGACCGTGGCCGCCGGAGCGGTGCCGTTGGCCACCGCGTCCTTGTCCTTGCCGAAGTACACCGTGTGCGCGGCCGCCTCGCGCCCGGGACGCCAGCTCAGCACGGCATCGAGACGCACGCCGGCGGCGCCATCGGCCGGCGCCGGCGCGCGAGCCTGGGCCGGGGCCGAGAGGAATTGCACCTCGCTCAGGCTGCACTGCGGAATCCCGCCCCAGGTGCTCGTGATGGTCAATTTCACGTACCGGGCGAGGACACCGCCGAAGGAGACGGTCGTGTTGGGAGCATAGCCCGGGCTGCCGGGGCCGCGCGCGAACTGCGGCACTGGCGCCAGGGCCGTCCAGGTGATGCCGTCGAGCGAGTACTCGATGGTGACATCTTTCGCGCCGAAGCCGACGTAAGGCTCGACGACCTGGTTGGCGTTCCAGACCCACAACTCGTGCAGTTTGTAGGCCCGGTCGAACTCATACTGGATCCAGTGAGACGGCGCATTGAGGCTGACCCACATCCCTTCGGGCTCGGCCGCATGCCGGCCGTTGGCATCGAGCCCGGAGCCATTGACGGTATTCTCCGGTCCCATACCCACCTGGGCGCTGGAGGCGGTGGCCGTCACGCTCTGGAGGGGATACGCATACGGCTCGGCCGTGAACGACCAGACCTGCCCCTTGAAGATGGTGGCCCCGGTGCCCACGCCGTCGACGCGCCAGTAGTAGGTCGTGCCGAACATCAGGGTGGTGTCGTACGTGTTGCCGCTTTGGCCGCGGCTGACCAGCACGCCGGTCGGCGCGGTCCGGCTGGCGTTGTTGACATCCGCGAAGGACGTCCCGAAATACACGTCGTGGGCCGTAGACCCTTTGCCCACCGTCCAGCTCAGGGTCACGTCCCGCGGCACATCAGCGGCCCCGTGGCCCGGAACCGGGTCAGAGGGCGCGCCGACGGGCAGGGGCCCCTTCTTGACCTGTTCGACCTGGGCCTCCGTCAGGGCTGCGTTGTACACGCGCACGTCGTCGAGCATGCCGGCGAAGGGGCGCGGCGCCGCCGAGCCGCTGCCGAGATACAGACGGTTGGGGACGGAATTCGGACGGCGGGTGTTGTTCCATTGCTGCCAGGTGTCGTTGATGAGGACCTTCCACTGGGTCCCGTCGGCCACGAAGGCGAAGTAATTCCACGAGTTCAGGACCAGGCGGGCGGTGGTATTCTGGCTGGTCCCGCCGACACTGAGGCTCATGATGTAGTTGTCCGCCACGCGGAGATAGAACTTGTAGCCCGGGTCGGCCAGGTTCACGCCGCTGGATTTGTCCAGGATACGAGCCGTGTTGTGGCCGCCGGCAGTCGGATAGACCCAGGCGGTGACGGTCAAATCGCCGGTGATATTCAAGCTCGGCGCGTTGCCGCAATCCACATAGTCGTCGACCCCGTCGAGCTTCAACGCCCCGGCAAACTTCCCGGCCACCCATTCCGGATTGCCCATGGCCGTGCCATGATTGTTGTTGCGGGAGCTGTCCTCGGCGTTGCCGTCGAGGCGCCACCAACCCGCCGGCGCGGGCTGGGCCGTCGCCACCGACGGCAAAACCACAGCCAGAACCAAGACCAAAGAAATCACAGAAGCCATTTTTCTACACATGATCGTTCTCCTTCCTCCAGATGCCGGGATTTCGTTGCACCACGAGCGCTGCACACCAGACTTCACTTCATGCGTCGTGCCTCCCAACTCAGTAGTCTTTGAACCCTCTCATCCACCGCGGCCAGTCGTCGGGCTCGGCGCCGCCGGCCTTGGTCCATAACCCGCCGGTCTTGTAGTTGCGATGCCACTTCAGCGTCCACAGCTCCTTGAGACCGACCTTGCGGACGCTGTAGTCCAGGAACAGGCTGTTGACGTGGCCATCATGCCGATTCAGGCAGATCCGCCGCATCTCGTCGTAATTGTTGCCCGTGTAGGGCCAGAACTGGCCGTCATACTCCGGCGGCCGATCCTCGGGCCATGGCGTCACGCCGATCGTGGCACAATCGAGAAACAGCGGGATGCTGTTGGCGTTCGGGACGTTGGGACTGCGCCACATGTTCTCCGGCACGCGCCGGCCTTCCGTGCTCGTCTTCGGCGGGTCCAGGACCCACTGGTTGAGCCCGAAGCTGCCGGCCGCGGTCCCCAGCTCCCAGGCGCCGTAGCCCCACCGGCCGCCCTGGCTGTACAATTGGGTCGCCATCGAGCAGAAACAGATTTCCGTGTTGGAATAGTACGGCTGCACCACGTCGTGCCAGACGGAGATCCGTTTGGGGAAATAGCCGTTGTTGTCGCCGCAATACATCGACCAGATGGGGCCCCACTCCTTCAGGTGGGCCTGGCAGATCACCGCCTTGGCCTGCCGCCGGACCCGCTGCAGCGAAGGCAGGAGGATCGACATGAGCAGGGCGATAATGGCAATGACGACCAGAAGCTCGATCAGCGTGAATCCCCGTCGTTGACGCATTATCATCGTCCTTTCGTGCCCGACCCGATCGCCCTCGGCATCCCGCCGCTGCCTGAGCGAAGTGGCCAGCCGGTCGGCCAGGACAAATACCCTGCTGGTATGATGTTAGATCCAGATCGTGACTATTATACCCGATCATAGAGGGTCCCTGTCAAGGAAGAAAAACCGCCGCGACGAATTCAGCAGGCACCGCCACGGCCCGAGCCGGCAGATCTGCTCCGCACGTCACCCTTCCTGACGACGTGAGATTGCGGGAGGTGCGAGTCCGGCCCTCGAATTCCTCCGTGAATCAGTCCGGACACGGAGTCGCTCTTCGCTCTACCCGGACGGCGCCCTCCTCGATCGCCACGATCGAGTAGACCAATCGTCCCAAGAACCGCTCTTGGCCCGGCTGATGGACGGTGGTTCTGCCGAGCGGCACCGTATCGCGGCCCGTGATCCGAGGGCTCTCATGGATATGCCCGTGCAGAGTCAACAGGGGCTGGTACTTCTCGATCCAGGCGCGGACGGCGGCGGAGCCCACATCGGTATCGGCGCTGATATTTCCCAAGCCGGTCCCCCGCGGCGGACTATGACAGACCACGACGGCCCGCTCCCACCCCGCCGCCCGTGCGGCGCGGGCGTCCAGGAGCTCTTCCAAGGTCGGGCGGCCTCGGAAGAACGCCTCGATGTCACCGACCGATTCCAACCTGTCCCCGCGCGAGATCAACGGATCGGGATGCTGGGGCGGGCGGACGAAGTCTCTCGTGTCGAGGACGCACCAATCCTTCAACCGAAACGGCGGATCGGGAATGTAGTTGCAGCCGCAGATCGCCAACCCACCGGCGAGGGGCAGCCACCCCTCGGTCAGATCATGGAGCCGGGGCGAGACCCGCACCAGCTCCTGCCAATCGGGCAACACGGCCTGGCAGTCGTCATTGCCCAACATGCCATAATACGAAATCCCGGCCGCACCCAGCCTTTCCAGGTAAGAGCCCAGGTATCTCTCGATGAACCGTCGCTGAGTGGCGACCAGCTCCCGCCCATGGGGCAACATATCGCCCCCATTGATAATCGTGGTGATTTGCGCCGCCTGTGCGATCTCGGCGATCAACTCATAGCCACGGGTCCAGCCGTGCAGGTCCGTCACATACAGCAGTCGAAACATGCTCTATCTCTGCTATCCAATGATGTGGCTGTTTGAGCAACACGAGGGACTATATGTCGCCGTCTGCCATCTGTCCAGGTGTTCGCCCCGCAGGGCCGGATTGTCACGACCCCACCCCAGCATGACGGACGCGTGACCTAGCAGGATGTGCTCCGCACAACGTCGCCGCGGCAAAGGCGGTAGCGAAATATGCAGGTGTGGCTCTTCGATACCACTCCTATGCGCCGAAACGAGTGAATGCGAGCCCGGATAATCCCTTATGTAGATCGCTCCTGCGTGTAACCGAACCAGTCGTGCAGAGTACTTCGGAATTTGACAAAGGCGCGATCCGTACACCCTCTCAGTGACACCGTTTCTGCCAGTCGCTGGTAGATCGCGGAGGAGCGGGGAATCCGGCACTCATAGAGAACAGCCTCCACCGCCTCTTTCGGACGAATAGGCTTGAGATGACCCGGGGATAGATATCCTCGGGTAAGGAGCCACTCCTTCAAAGATGTGTCCGGATTATTCCACCCCAGACACTCGCCCACGCGAGGAGAGCCACTCCAGACCCAGATCTCCAGTTCCGGATCGAATACGATTGCTCTTGCCCCACCACCCCATCCCGCAGACAAGAACCGTGATTCGAGGTCACGTTCGATTGCCACGGCTTCTGACTGGTCCCGACCGCATCCCTCCCGGTCCAACATCAGCAAGGCATGTGTATACTGGCCCCTGAAAACGGATAGGTATTCCGCGCCGTTGTTATAGCAGCCGCTGTCCTTCTGTGGGTGTGTGACAACTTCGGCATCCACGGATCGGATCTCCCGCGATCGGCAACGGGACAATAACCCGTGGACGGCCGCCTTCATGTTCTTGTCGGCAACCAAGACAATCAGGTCACGGCAGCAGCGCAAGGTCATCCCAGGACTCCGCTGGCGAAGATCACATCCAGATTGGGTTGGCCTCTCCAATCCTTCAGGGCAGGATGCTGTGAGCCGACGACAATGTCCGTGGCCCCCGATGGGCTCTTGGAGAAGCACAGCACTTGCTCAGGCTCCGCCTGGCTCAGGATGACAGTCGAATGGGTGGTGAGCAGCATCTGGGCGCTGTAGACCGACGAGAGTGACTGAAAGACTGCCTCCATCGCGGCAGGATGCACGCCGTTCTCAGGCTCTTCGACAAGATACACGCCCGCGAACTCCGGCAGATAGGCCGGCAGCGTCAGCGCCAACAATCTCAGCGTTCCATCCGAGACCATCCAGGAAGGTACTTCGAGACCGTTGCGATACCGGACCCTCAGATATCTATGTCTGTCATCTTCACGTTCAACTGTGTTGACATCGATCACGTCCGGCAAGGCAGTTTGGACATGGCTGATCCACGCCCGGAATTTGTCCGGGGCTTTGCTTTTCAACCGCTCAATCACCCAGGGGAGATTGGAGCCGTCGGGTTTGAAGCTGGTCGACTGGCCGGGAGGACTGGCCCTCCGAATCATCAAGCTGTTCAAGACAAAAGTCTGGACTCCGTATGTCAGGTACCGCTTGAACCAGGTGGAAGCCGGAAATCGGCTCTCATCCTCGGGAAGGTTGGCGAGTGCGGATCTCTTGGATCCGAGGCGAAACGATGGTATCCACCCCTTGCCCCCGGATTCCTCCCGTACCTCCGCATAGTAGTTGTCATTGCCCTGGATGTTCTTGCTCAAAACGGTTTGCTCCTCTTTGCGGGAGCTGCCGCTCATGAGGGAATCCGGTGGTTCAGGCTCCATGGGAAAGAGGAGACGCTCCTTCTCCTCGTGAGTACTCGCTCTCTTGAGTATCGCCCGTTCCTGCAATATTCCGACTTCTTTTGTCTCCGGATGCAAGCCGATCGATATCTCGTAGCGAATCACATCGAATTTCCCGTTTAGACTGGGAAGTCTGGTACCCAGGATGTCCGCTTCAATGGCCAGTTCAAAACTCGTGCCCGTGCGTGCCCACACCAAGTCAACGAAATTCCTTGTGCGTTCGTCAATCGCCGCCTCCAGCCCATCCGATACCATCCGACTCAAGAATGCAATGACATCCAGGAACGTGGTCTTCCCGCTCGCATTGGGGCCCACCAGAACATGAAATCGCTCCAACGGCTGCTTGATGTACTGCAAGCAACGGTAGTTGAGGACCTCAATCAGACGTATCATGGCAATGTGTCCTTAAACCCTATCGTATTGTCAAGCATCTACACCATGAGTCTACACGGATTGCTCCCGGACAGCAACTTCCTCCCCCGAGCTTTCCTCGTCACGCACAAATGCCCGCAGTGAACGACTTGTGAGGCGATGATCGCGAGTTCAGGAGATCGCGTTCAGCCACGGTGAATTACGGGTCCAGCTCGTTGTACTTCTCGGCCCGGCCGCGGGATTTTTCGACCGGGTATTTGGCCCGGTTGCGCTCCAATTTCTTGCGGGCGGCGGCCAGGATGTCGATGCCCAACTCCTGGGCCAGGGCCAGCAGCAGGATCGTCACGTCCCCGATCTCCTCCTCGACCGCCTGCTTCTTCGCGTCCGGCAGGCGGCGGCTCTGGTCCTCCGTCAGCCACTGGAAGACCTCCAGCAGCTCCGCCACCTCCACGGACAGGGCCATCGACAGGTTCTTGGGCGAGTGGTACTGCTCCCAGTCCCGCTCGCGGTTGAACGCCTTGATCTCTTCCATCAAGTCCCGCACGGCTGGTTCCTTCGTCATATCGTCACGGTTTCTCGAACCGGGCCGAGCAACGATGCAGGGCCGGATGCCGATACTATACCACCCCCTCGGGGGGAAGCACGAAGCACGAAATCCGAGATTCGAAACAAATCCAAAGTACAAAACCTCAATGCCTGGGACGACCGCAGGTTTTGGCTTGTCAAGAGGCGGCCGGCGGCGTACAATCCGGCATCGACCCTAAACCGATTCGGAGTCTCTGGAGGTTGCACGATGAAGACCCAGAAGGACAAGATCAACGTCGCCATCGTCGGGCTGGGATTCGGGGCGGAGTTCATCCCCCTCTACCAGCGTCATCCCCATGCGAACATGTACGCGATCTGCCAGCGCACGCGGGCGAAACTGGACGCCGTGGGCGACGCGTTCGGCGTCGAGAAACGGTACACGGACTACAACGATCTGCTCAAGGACCCGGGCGTGGACGCGGTGCATATCAACTCGCCGATCCCCGACCACGCGTGGATGTCCCTCGCGGCCCTGAAGGCCGGCAAGCACGTCGCCTGCACCGTCCCCATGGCCACCAGCATCGCCGACTGCAAGAAGATCGTGGACCTCGTCAAACGGACCGGGCTGCGCTACATGATGATGGAGACCGTCGTGTACGCCCGCGAGTTCCTCTACCTCAAGGAGTTGTACGAGAAGGGCGAGCTCGGCAAGATCCAGTTCCTGCAGGCCAGTCACCAGCAGGACATGGACGGCTGGCCCAACTACTGGCCGGGCCTGCCGCCGATGTGGTACGCGACGCACTGCGTCGGCCCCATGCTCGCCCTGACGAACGCCACCGCCGAGTACGTGTCCTGTTTCGGCTCCGGCACGATCCGCAAGGACCTCATCAAGCACTACGGCTCGCCCTTCGCCGTCGAGACCGCGCACATCAAGTTCCAGGACTCCGACCTGACGGCGCGGATTTATCGCTCGCTGTTCGACGTCGCCCGGCAATACCGCGAGAGCATCGACGTCTACGGCTCGAAGAAGTCCTTCGAGTGGTCGCTCATCGAGCACGAGGACCCTATTCTGCACACCGCCAAGCTCCCGGAGCCGAAGATCCCCAAGCGGATCAAGGTCCCGGACTTCGCCAAACGCCTGCCGAAAGGCCTGCGACCGTTCACGACCAAGGGCGTCTACGATGTGGCCAAGAAAACCCACCTGAGCTTCACCCAGGGCGCCGGCCACGGCGGCTCGCACCCGCACCTGGCCCATGAGTTCGTCATGGCCCTGATCGAGGGACGCGAGCCGTTCCCGAACGCGCGACAGTCGGCCAACTGGACCTGTGTGGGGCTCTGCGCGCACGAGTCCGCGCTCAAGGGCGGAGCGATCGTCAAGCTGCCTGCGTTCACGCGGGCGTAGAGGTGAAAATTCGAAGCACGAAATCCCAGGATCGGTCGGATCAGACAGATCGGACGGATTTTGGAATTTAGTGCTTGGAATTTGGAATATGTCCGCCCTTACCGGCTGGAGATTGCCACCTGGACCGGGGTCACATTGAGGGCTTTGGCCATTTCCTTCGGGTCGAGCCGCACCAGCAGGCCGCGGGCGCCGGCGTTGATGTAGATCTGCTCCAGCTCCAGAATGCTCGCCTCGCAATAGACCGGTAGCGGACGTTTCGTGCCGAAGGGACTGGTGCCGCCGACATGATAGCCGCTGTGGCGCTGGGCCACCTTGGGGTCGCAGGGCTGGACGGATTTGACATTCAGCAGCCGCGCCAGTTGCTTGGTCGAGACCTCGCAGTCGCCGTGCATGAGCACGATCAGAGGCTCATGGGCGTCCGTCTCCATCACCAGGGTTTTGACCACGCTATGCTCATCCACCCCCAGTTCGCGCGAGGAGACGCGGGTGCCGCCCCGCTCCTCGTAGGCGTACGGAAAAACCTCAAACGCGATCCCATGGTCGAGCAGGCAGCGAATGGCATTGGTCTTGGGATAGTCCTTCCGGGTCATAACTCCCCATTGTACGGCCCGGCCCCGCCCCTGCCAAGGGCGGAGATCATCGATGATGGGTGATGGATGATCGCGAGAGAAGCGCAGACTTCTTCTTCAATAATCGATCATCCATCATCCATTATCGATCTACGCGTTCTTATGATTGTCGCAACGCCTTGCCATACTTCGGAGCATTCGGCGTGCAGCCACGTGGCGGCGGTGGACCTGGTCCACCGGGCCTACGAGGCGGGCGTTCAGACCATCGTGCTGACGGACCATCACTACCAGTGGAGCGAGGACGAGCTGGCCGATCTCCGCCGGCGGGCCGGCTTGCCCCCGGAATTTCAGATCCTGCCCGGACAGGAGGTCGATACGTACGACTTCGGGCACGTGCTGGTCTACGGGGCCGGGGCGACGATCCCGGCGATGAAGATCTCGCTGCTGCACGTGCGGGAGCAGCATCCCGACGCCGCGGTGATCTGGTCGCACCCGTACCGGGATAAGCGGATCCCCGCACCCGAACGGCTGGTGGACCCTCTGCTCGACGGGGTGGAAATCTTGAACTCGGACTATACGGTCCTGGAGGCGGCCCGGGCGTTGAAGGACTGGCACACCTACCGCTTCACGGCCACCGCCGGCACGGACACGCACGGCCAGAGCTACGTCGGCGCCTACCCGACGCTCTTCGATCACCCGTTCGGCTCGATCGAGGAGATGGTGGCGGAGATCCAGGCGGGCCGCTGCCGGCCCTATTTCAAGGAGATCCCCATCCTCAGCGGCACCTCGTCCACGCACGTGACCGAGGTGACGCTCGGTCCGGACGAGGCGCCGACCAGCCGCAAGGTCATCGTCAAGACCTTCGATGACGTGGCGGCGTGGAGTCAGGGCGAGCGGAGCTACCACATCGTCCAGGAGCTCTATCGGCACGGGTTCAACGAGGGCGAATACCGCGTGGCCAAGCCGATCGACGAAGACCCGTACAGCCTGTCGCTGATCGAGGAGTACGTCGGCGGACAGTCTCTGTTCGACGCGATGGTCCAGGCCCAGCCGGCCCAAGCCATCCGCTATCTCCAGATGGCGGCACGCTGGCTGGCCAAGCTGCACAACGCCCAACTCCAGATCACGCCCGTGGACGAGTACCTGCAAATCGGGCCGGACCGCCTGGAGTACTACCTCAAGAGCCTGATCGAGACCCACAACCGGCATCTGGGCCGGGCCAGAAGATCTCGTAGAACTGACGATATGAAGAAGAACATCGAGGAGATCGCCAGGGAGACCGGCCGGTACAGTCCGGCGGCGTTCCGGTTCGTCTATGATGGTCTCGGCTTTACGGTGCAGAATATCGCCAAGGAGCCGCGCCATGTCAGCGGCCAGACGCTCTGCGAGGGCCTGCGCCGAATGGCGAGCGAGAAATACGGTCGCCTCGCCCTGCTCGTTCTCAACTCCTGGGGCCTCCGGACGACCCGGGATTTCGGCGAGATCGTTTATACCCTGATCGACTACGAATGGATGAGCGCCCAGCCCACCGACACCATCGACGATTTCAACGCGGTCTATGACTTTCGAGTCGCTTTGAAGGACCAGTTCCAGTTTTGGCGCCCCCGGAATCAACAGTACTTGAGCGAGCCCGGCGATGCGACCGGAAGCGGCAGACCCTCAGGGACGCGACGAACCCGCCGTGGCCAATAGCCTGCGGTATTCGGGATTGTCTGGCTCCTTATCGACAGCTTTTCGAGCCAGGAGTTGAGCCATGAGCAGGAGCCGGTCGCGCTGGGCAGGGGGCCAGTCCAGAATTCGCTTCGCGCGCCTGGCACAGGCTTCCGCATTGTAGGTGGTCAGGACTCGGTCAAATTCCTGGAGGTACTGGCTTGCTTTCTCGTCGCCGATCCAGAGGGCACAATCCGCCCGCTGATCGTAGGCATAGATGAGAGAAGGATCGGCTTCAATCTCGCGATTGAGTTTCTCGATCAGCCAGCGCGAATGCTCCTGCAGGGTCTGCGCGGAACCGAAGGCCTCTGCGGTGGGACGGTCCGGCGTCATGTCCGCCAGCCAGATCTGAACGAAGGGCGGGCCCAAACAGGCGGCGAGTTGCCGTCGGTCCGGAGACCAGCAGGCCGTGGCCACCTGCCCGGACAATACCTTCGCTGCCGTCCGCGTTCTTAAGTCATAGATCCACAAACCCATTTCGCTAGCGATGAAGCTACCAATGCTTATCTCGTTGCCATCGGGTGACCACTGGGCGAGCAGCGTATCCCGGCATACGGGTGGTGCCATCCAAGTCGCAATGACCCCCTTGCTGGCCAGATCGCTAATCTGTAGTTCTCGCACTTTGCAGTCGACCGCGTATCGCTCGTCCGGCGAGACCCGTGGTCGTGGGCTACCGCAATCGGACAGGATTGTCAACGGCCGGCTGGTGCGATCCTCCACAGAGATGGAGTAGAGAGTGGTGTCGGCGGCGTCATAGAAGTACAGGCGTCGCGACCGCCCACCCCAGTGCGGATTGCTGCCGCCGCCGATCCGACGCACTTCCCGATTGATCATGTCCATCACCCATACTTCCTCAGCGTGCCGGGGAGTCTCTCCGTCCATGATCCAGTCTAGGCAATTGAGATGGCCGAGCCGTTTCGGGGGCAGAAGCCATCGATCCTTGACGAAAGCTACGTAGCGGCCGTCTGGCGACCATGCGGGAGCCCTGCCCGGTGAGACGAGCAATTGGGTACGTCGGGTGGCCAGATCGAACACGGCTACGACGCTACCGGTGTGCAGTCCCTGACTAAAGGCGAGCTTGGCCCCATCCGGAGACCAAGCGGGGTCAAATCCTGTGGAGATGATGCTTCTGGCCGCGCCGCTCCACTGTCGGAAACTACGGTCCGCCTCGTTGGCTACGGCATATGGGGCGATAGCAGGCGGTGGATGGGAGCCATGCCAGGATCGACCGGCCCGGAGCGATTCAAAGACCTGTCGGCAGGAGAACAAGTGGAAATAGAGGGCGGTATTATTCGTCAGGTTGTCGGGATCATAAGCCCGCGCCGCGGCCGGACTTGCCAGGAAACGGGCAAAGTGCTAAGCCGCCTGCTCGTATTGTCCCATGGCCGTATAGACCAGAAATGGTTTGCAAAAGTAGGAAGGCTCGTTGGGCCGCAATTGGGCGCACTTCCAAGCGTCCTGCAGGGCTAATTCATGCTGCTGCATTCGCATGTAGGTCTCGTGCCGCTCGTCGTACAGGTCCGGGTCATCCGGACTCAACTCGATGGCTGCGGTGTGATTGGGGAGGGCCTCCTGGGGCCGCCCCATCTCACGCAGAGCGACCCCCTTGAGGTCATAGCCCTGTGGATTACGGGGCTGAATCGTGATCATGCAGGCTGCATCCACGGCCATCTCGTAGTGATCATGTTGGCCTTGGCAAGTGTAGGCCCGCTCGCGCAAAGAGCTATAGTGTTGCCGGTCCAGCTCCAAGGCCCCACCCAGCAAGGCGAGTGCTTCCTGGACGTCGGGCGTGGCTCGTGCCCGCAGGAAATGGTACGCGGCGGTGTTGCCGATAAGTTGCTCGGCCTGCTCCCGATGATCCTTCCAAAGCTGGTGATAGTCACCAGGCTGGCCGGGGGCACAAGGGTCCCCTTCGTAGTAGATATTGGCCAGCATGGCGTGAGCTTGCCCGGTGATCTCGTCACGCCCAGACGGCTTTCCCACGAGAGCCTCCAACTCGGTAATGGCCGCGGCGAAGTCCTTCTGTTCCAGGCGGATTTGCGCGTGAGCCAACCGCGCCTGGCGACCTACATATGTGCTGCGGAGTAGCGGTTCGATCCTCGCTACGGCTTCGTCGTATTTCCTGTTTCCGATGAGCATCTGCGCATCCGCCAGGGAACGCAGCGCGGACAAACATCAGGATCGCCAAAGAGACGCCCCCGAGCACCAAGACCATCATGGTCAGTACGGCCAACGCCTGTCGGTGCCGTCGGACAAACTTCCCGGCACGATAGAGAAGGGCTGGCGGAGCTGCCGTGACGGGCTGGTGGGTCAGGTAGTTGTGAATATCGACAGCCATCGCCTCCACCGTGGCATAGCGACGGGTGCGGTCCTTCTCCAGGGCCTTGAGCGCGATCCAGTCCAGGTCACCGCAGAGTTGGCGTTGTAGGGTACGCAGGTCGGTGTGACGTCGACGGGCGCACTCTGCAGATTCCTCGGTTGATGTTCTGCCGAGTCGCATGCTGGGGGTCTTCGGGGCCTCCTGGCATATCACTTTGCGGATGTGCTCGACCCCACCTTCGCGGAGTGTTTGGGGATCGAATGGCAACATGCCTGCCAGCAATTCATAGAGCACAATGCCGAGAGAGTAGATGTCCGTGCGGGTGTCGATATCTTGGTTGTTCAGGTCGGCCTGCTCTGGGCTCATGTACTCGGGGGTGCCGACGAGTTGGCCCTGCTCGGTATAGAGTGTCCGCTCGGTCAAGGGTCGACTGACGGCGCGAGCGACACCGAAGTCGATCACTTTGGGAACCATCTCGTCATCCTGAACGACGACGAGGATATTCGAAGGTTTGAGATCTCGATGGATGATCCCCTTTTGATGCGCATGCTGGATCGCCCCGCAGACGTGCAGGAACAGGTGGAGTCGATCCTCTATACTCAGGTTGTACCGATCACAATGTTCGGTGATCGGGATTCCCTTGACATATTCCATCACGAAATAAGGTCGCCCGCTGGAGGCCAATCCGGCATCGTAGACACGTGCGACGTGCGGGTGCTCCATGATTGCCAGGGCCTGTTCCTCGGTCTCAAAGCGCGCCAGCACCCGCTTGGAGTCCATGCCGGGCTTGATGATCTTCAGAGCCACCTCGCGCCGCACCGGCTGCATCTGCTCGGCCAGATAGACGATGCCCATGCCCCCTTCACCCAGGACGCGGAGCAATTTGTACCGGCCGATCTGCCCTCCCGGCCCTTCGGCAAAAGGCTCCAGAGACATCGTCGGCGCGCCCTCTGCATCATTACCCAGAGGCCAGGAAAGCAATTTGTTGATCTGGTCGGGATTCATCCCGAAGGCTGACGACTTGTCATCCATTTCGACCCCACTGTTCTCTCACGTCGGCACGGCCGCCCGGCTGAAGTCCAATGCACCTGCGCTAAATCATCCGTAAGATTATGTCGCTTTTTGCGCTCTCTCGTTGAGAAGGCTCAGGATTTCCTGCCACTCGTCGTCAATATCCTCCTCACGCAACACTGTGCTACGCAGGTTCCTCCTCAGGGCCGCCTTGAAATGCCGCTTGACGGTCAGCAGCATGTTGAAGGCGGTCGATTCGTCTGCGATGCCATGCCGAGTGCAGATGTCCTTCATCGGCTGCGACTGCCGGTCTTCACGGATGGGTAGGAGTACCTTGTCCCGGAACAGACACCAGTGCGTTTGGAGCCCCTGGGCCTCACACTCCGCCTGCACCTCGGACAGGGTCCGATCCAACAGCTCAGATTTCCACGTGTAGGCGAAACACTCCTCAGGACCGCGATCATAGATGGTCTGCGGCAACTCCGGCGGGTCATGGATGTCAAAGGGGACAAGTTTGTCCCGGGGTATGCGCTTGGCGGCGGCCTCCTTGCGCCGCTGGTCAATCAGAAACTGGTCGAGGGCGTGGAGCAGAAACGAGCGAAATCGGCCTTTGGCAGGATCAGCACGTTCCAGGAGGCGACGATTGAGCACCACCTCGTGGAAGAACTCCTGCGTCAGGTCCTTGGCCTCCTCGTTGGGGTAACCTTTCCGTCGGAGATAGCAGTAGACCGGCTTCCAATACCGCTCCAGCAGCAGCCCGATCATCGCCTGGTCCTTGTCCCGGTACTTGCTTACGCCCTCCAGCAAGGACCAGTGTGTCGTGAGGAATGACTCCTGTGTTCCTCCCATATCGGTCTGGTCGCGGCGCTTCATGATCCTGTGTCTCCGTCAATTCGTTCACCTCCTGTCATGCAAGCCGTCATTATAGCATTGCCGAGTGGTATTGGGCCAGCATCGGGGCGTCCTTCTGGAGTATGCAGATTTTGCACCCCTGCAAGAGAATACCTGGCTACCGTGAAAAATGAGCTGATTTCCTACGGATGAATTGATGAGAGCACCGGTTGGTGCTATGAACGACGAAGACAGCGTGGCCCAATAGATAGACAGAGGCATGATGTGAAGACAAAACGTTGTTTGCACCTCAGATCGTTGGTTGTTGTGGTGGTGGTGATGATGATGATGATGATGATGGCGACCGTGTCGATGGGCGACAGGGTCCAGGCGAAACTCGTAGCGTGCCTCGGGGCTAGCAATACCTATGGCTACGGTCTTGCCAACCGCTCGGCCGAGTGCTACCCCGCGCAGATGGCCAGAATTCTGCGAGCTTTCGATCCCACCTGGGAGGTGCGCAATTTCGGCGTCAACGGCACCTGCGTGCTCCAGAAAGGTACACTGCCCTACATCAGGCAGGGTGCGTGCAGCGAGGCTCTGGCGTGTCATCCTGATATCGTAGTCATCCAACTCGGGGGTAATGACAGCGTCGCTGCCAATTGGGTGCACAAGGCCGATTTCCTGGTGGACTTCCTGGTGCTGATCGATGCATTTGCCCGGCTACCCAGCCGACCCCGAATCTACGTCCAGTTTCCGCCGCCCTTCCTTCCAAACCCCTACGGCCTGAACGACAACGTAGTCAGAAGCGAGATCAATCCGCTGATTGCGCAACTGCCGGCATTTCGGGATGTACAGATTATCGATACGTACATCCCCTTGAAGGAAGCACGGAACCTCCTACAGGCAGATGGTGTTCACCTCACCACGGAAGGAGCCGGATACCTGGCCGAGATCGTGGGGTCGACGATTCTCGGGATGCGCGGCACACCCGACTTCACGGGTGATGGCAAGGTGGATACCCAGGATCTCCTGCGGATGATCGCATCCTGGGGCCGGAATGATCCGTCGGTGGACATTGCCCCGCCACCGTTTGGCGACGGCATCGTGGATAGAAAAGACCTGGAGGTCCTGATGCGTTACTGGGGCCAGGAAATGGGCCTGCTCGCCTGCTGGGCGCTGGATGAGGCCGAAGGGCTCGTTGCCTTTGACAGTGCCGGAGGCAACGACGGCACGCTGGTTGGCAGCCCTGTCTGGCAGCCAGCCGCCGGAAAGATCGGCGGCGCACTGCAGTTCGGCGATGTCGGCGCCTGCGTCCGCACGCCCTTTGTTCGCAGTCCGTCGGAGGGTGCCTGGCACCGCGTGGCTTTTGTGTGGGACGGCTCGAATCGTATTCTCTGCGTCGATGATGTGGAAGTGATCAGAGACACCCAGAGCAGCTTGGCGCCCTCTGCAGGCGGCCTAAACATCGGAGCGGGCAGCACGCTCGCCCCCGGCACCTTCTGGTCCGGCCTGATTGACGATGTACGGATCTACAACCGGGCGGTGAAACTGCTCTCCAAGTAGCTACCATAGAACCTAGTTGTCGGCGGTGTGATTGGGTCTTCTGTTGCAACGTGTCGCGACCGGAGGGCCTTCCGCTGGATCAGATCAACCATCATCAACGGAGGTACTGCAATGAACTCACGAAGATGGGGAATTGGTGTAGCGCTCGTGGCATTTCTGTTTGGGTTACTGGCCGCCGTACCCCGGGCGACCGTCACGGCCAACGAAGGTGGCGTCGCTCCAGGCAATATGCCCCGGTCCGATCTGTCCTTGGAGGGCATCTGGACGCCCATGACACCGACGCCCGCTGGCCGGCCGGCTATCCTCTCGCTGGTCGTGAGTGCTCAAGGTTCCGAGGGCCTGGTGTACACCTGTGTGGGCAAGCACCCGGAGTGCTCCCCGACCGCGTATAGGCTCACGCCGGGCACGGAGAGGGTGTCCGACTTGCTCGGGCACCTGGTGCGAATAGGGGCGAATACCTTCCGCTTCAGCGTGGTGTGTCACGGGATCAAGGGGGGTGGGCCCACGGTTCTGGATATCGGCGAAACCGTGTACATGGTAGTCCTTGCCGGCATCGCGGAGCTCGCGGACGGTAGCACCATGCTCATGCGTGAGTTCACGTATGCGGCTTACACGCCGGCCCAGGATCTGGATGGAGACAGACTGCCGGATGAAGGGGCCAAGCCGGTGGTCTGTGCCGCGTTGCCGCAATTGGCGTTCAAACGTCTGCCTCAGTTCCCTTCCTGCGTACCAGCCCCGGCGCCCCAAACGACGAAACCATAGACGAAACCGGGCAACCGGTCCGAATTCCTGGGGCTGCCAAGAACCACGCGCAGCCCCTTCCTCTCGTGACCAAGCCCACGCCTTCCTGCCCGGGCGCGCCCTCGTGATCCTACGCCCTGGCGGGCACACTACGAATCTGCGACGGCTGGGGCGCGATACAGGCCAAAGCGCGAGAGCGTGGGGCAGACGCGGGAATCCAGGATGCGGAGTCGGACCTTCGAGGTCGTGACATTGCCGAAGCGAAGCAGCCGCTTGTAACCGACCGTCGTGCCGCGGGCGAACTCCTTCCAGCCGCTGCCGTCCCACGCGTCCAGCATGAAGGCACTGATCCGCTGGCCGATCCTGATGTACTCGGCCAATTCCGCCACGTTGAAGGTGCGGTCTGCGCCCAGATCGAATTCGACCATAGCCGAGGTCGTCCAGTCGTCGGTCGTCCAGTAGGTGTCCCGGTTGCCGTCGGTGATCTTGTCGGCGGCAAAGGCGGGGGTGTTGCCGCGCACGCTTGATGCCTTCGCCTTCGCCCCCGCGGCCAGGTTTTCCTTGAAGATGGCGTCGAGAGCTTGGCGGAACTCGCGCAGCCGCTGGACGTCCTTCTCATGGATCAGCCCGCGCCGGTCGGGCGGCAAGTTGAGCAGGAGCACGCTGTTGTAGCCGACGGAGCTGAAGTAGATGTCGAGCAGGTGCTCAACCGATTTCACCTTGTCATCCTCCTTGGCATGATAGAACCAGCCCGGGCGGATGGAGACATCGGTCTCGGCCGGATACCAGATGAGCCGGTCGCCCTGGCCGAGGGCTTCGAGGCTGCCCAGGTCCTGGGCCGTGGCCTTGATGAAATCGAAGGGCCTGTCGTTGCGGTTCACCACGCTCCACTCGCTCGCGCGGGCGTAGCCGCGTTCGTTGCCCACCCAGCGGACATCGGGGCCGTTGAAGATCACCGCGCTGGGCTGCAGCTCGCGGACGAGGGCGTAATAGCCGTTCCAGTCGTATTCCATGTCCCTGGCATTGGGTCCTTTGGCGCCGTCGAACCAGACTTCAGTGACCTCGCCGTAGTTGGTGAGGATCTCGCGGAGCTGGTTCTTGTAGAAGCGGTTGTAGCCCGCGGTGTCGCCGTAGGTCGGTTCGTGCCGGTCCCAGGGCGATACGTAAAGCCCCAGCTTCAGCCCGGCCTCGCGGCAGGCCTGGGCCAGTTCGCCGACGATGTCCCCTTGGCCGTTCTTGTAGGGACTGTTCTTCACCGAGTGCTCGGTGTACTTGCTGGGCCACAGGCAGAAGCCGTCATGGTGCTTGGCGGTGAGGATGATCATCTTCATCCCGGCGTCCTTGCAGACCCGGACCCACTGGCGGGTATCGAGCTCGGTCGGATGGAAGATCGAGGGGCTCTCGGTCCCATCGCCCCACTCCCGGTCCGTGAAGGCGTTGACCGTGTAGTGGATGAACCCGATGAACTCCAGCTCCTGCCAGGCAAGCTGTTGCGGCGAGGGCCGTACGTGGGCCGCCCGCCAGATCAGCGACTTCTTCGGATCGTCTTGCGCAGGCTTGGCCCCGTCCACCACGTCGTACACCCGGACGTAGTCCACCTTGAAGTAGTCGGGCAGATTCGCCTGGGCGATGTCCCCGCCCCACTTGCCAATCTCTTCCGTAAGCTTGGCAAACTGCGGGACCTGCGACACGCCGCCGGCCCGGGTCCGCCAGGTTTCCTGACCGTTGACGTAAAACACGTACTCCTCGGGCGTCCAGTACAGGCCGAAGGTGTGGAAACCCTGGCTCAGGCCCGGGACCGTGAAGGTGTGGCCGGCGCTCTGATGGTCCTTGCCGTAGCCGTCCCAGTGCAGGTTCTGGGTGGTGCGGTCGGTCAGCCAGGGCTTTTCCATGATGTCGATTTCGGTCCCATCGCGGCCTCCGTCGCCGACTTTGCCCACGCCGTCGCCCATCAGCCAGAACGCCGGCCAATGTCCCGGCTGCGTCGGGAATTGACACCGGCAGACCCAGTAGCCGTACCGGTGCTCGAATCTGCCCCGGGTCCGCACGGCCCCGCTGGTGTACCGGTCACCGTCTTTCTTCGTCCGCAGGATCAGATGGCCCTGGCCGTCGAGGTAGGCGTCCTCCTTGACCCAGAAGCCATCGCGCCGCTTCCAGTCGCCGAGCAACTCCCACTTGGACCCATCGATCGTGTCCCCCTCGAATTCATCGCTCCAGACCAGCGTCCAACCTTGTCCCGCCGGCAGAGGCGGCAGAAACTCCCGCGGTCCGCTCTGACCCGCACCCGCGGTCGCCGCCCAGAAGGCCGCCAGGCAAAGCCCGATAAAATCCGCACACACAATCCCGTGACGCGACCAGCATCCCATTTCTACCCCTCGATCACCTGCAGTGGCGTCCGGATGCGCTGCGTCGCCTGCCATCCCGAGGCAATGGTGACCCCCACCATCAGCGCAAAGACCGCCAGCGTGAACCAGTGTCCCCAAGCGGCGGGGACGTGCGCCACTTTGATCAGCACGGTCCCGATCGCGAAGACCTGCACGAACATTTTGATTTTTCCGATCCGGACCGCGGCGAAGTTGATGCCGCGCGACTCCGCCACCTGACGCAGGATCGTGACATAGGCCTCGCGCACGATGAGAACGCCGGCGACCGCCCAATGGACCACACTCAGCGTGACCGGGTCCCAGTCGAAGAGCTTCGGGACCCCGATCAGTGCGAAGCAGACAAACGCGCCGCACACGAGGACTTTGTCGACCAGCGGGTCGATGATGCGGCCGAACTTGCTCGTGGCGTTCCACCGGCGGGCGACGTGGCCGTCCACCACGTCCGTCAAACCGGCGACCACGAACAGAACGAAAGCCACGTCCAGGAACACAGGCCCCGCCGTGACGCGGGGCCAGTAAAGAACCATCCCCAGAAAGACAACGGTCAGCCCCAGGCGCATGAAGGTTAGAACATTGGGAACGGATTTCCACATAGCGGAGAGTTTACTGAGGCCGCCACCGCGCTTCAACAGCAAATTTGCTCGACCACCAAATCGTATGCATCGGTCCCGAGGACACGCGTCTCGATGAACTCGCCCGGCGGCGCTGTGCCCCTGCGGATCCGGCAGAGGCCATCGATGTCCGGGGCCTGTCCGTAGAACCGTCCGCGACCGACGGCGGAGGAGCGCCGCGATCCGCGACGGCGGCTCGGCCGCCCCGCCTCCTCCACCAGACAGGTCAGCCGGCTGCCGATGCGTTCGGCATTTTTGGCGAAGGCGATTTCCTGTTGCGTCAGCATCAATTCCTCCAACCGCGCCTGCTTGACCTCCTCGGGGACCTGGTCCGGGAATGTCGCGGCCGGCGTGCCCGCCTCCGGGAAATAGGGGAAAGCGCCCAGTGCGTCGAAGCACGCCCGCCGGACAAACTCCAACAGTTCCTGGAACTCCTCCGGCGTCTCCCCCGGAAATCCCACGATCAGCGTGGTCCTCAGGACGATATCGGGCAGCGCCGCACGGAGCCGGTCGAGGAGCCGCCACAACGCATCCTTCGTGTCCGGCCGGCGCATCGCCTGGAGAATCCGGTCGCTGGCGTGCTGCAAGGGAACGTCGAGATAGTGAACGACCTTCGCGCTCTGCGCCATCGTCTCGATGAGACGGTCGGTGATGCCCGTCGGGTACGCATAGAGCAACCGAATCCACGCCAAGCCGGAAATGGACTCCATCTCCCCGAGCAGGGAAGCGAGACCGTCCTTCTGTTTTCGATCCCGGCCGTACAGGGTCGTATCCTGTCCGATGAGATTCAGCTCCACGGCTCCGGACCCGACCAGTTCCCGCGCTTCGTCGAGGACCAGAGAGGGCGGCTTGCTCCGAAACGGGCCGCGAATCGCCGGGATCGTACAGAACGAACACCGATGGCTGCATCCTTCGCTGATGCGCAGGTACGCGCTGTGAACCGGTCCGATCCGCAGCCGGACGCGGTCATCCACCACCGTGCAGGGCGTCGGCCCCAGGTAGACGCGCGGCGTCTCCGAGACGAGCGTTTCCCGCAGGATCTGCACGATGGCGTCGCGCTGCTCCAGGCCGACCACCGCGTCCACGCCGGCGGCCTGCTCCAGCAGCGCCCCGCCCAGGCGCTGCGCCAGGCAGCCGGCCACGAGCACTTTTCGTACATTTCCCATCCGTTTATTCGCGAGGGCCTGCCCGACCGCCTCCAGCGACTCGCGGGTCGCGGGCTCGATGAATCCGCACGTGTTGATCACGACCACGTCGGCCCGTTCGGGCTCGGCCGCGATCAGGAAGCCCGCCTCGGCCAGATGGGCCAGCATTTTCTCGCTGTCGACGACGTTCTTCGGGCAGCCCAGCGCCACGAAGCCCACGGTTACCGGTTTTCGCTTGTTCCCTGGCATATACCCCTATCTTAGCAGGAAAATGATATTTGTTCTGCTCCTTTTGTCATTTCCGGACGGATTTGGACTCCAGGCCGGATAATAGCGGGCATTTTCGCTAATCCCAGCAAAATCGCCTTGCCGATAAGGAAAGATGCAATAGAATCTCCCGTGCTGCCGTCTACCTGCACGGAAAGGAGGCTCATGGGATAGAAGAAACACGGATGGAGCGCCGCCAAGTACGGGTGCCGTCAACAGGTAAGGATCTATGGGGAACAACAGCCACAAGATCGGCCGCCGGAAGAGACTTCTTGTGGCTCTGCTGATGCTGGCGTCGGCCGGCCTGCCGGGCTGCCATGACTGGCCGGACGAGCGCGTCACGGCGATCGAAGCGCAGAGCATCCTGCGCGACCTGAGCCGGATCGAAACGATCCCGGACCCCAACGTCCCGCGGCCGGAGGTTTACAAATCGCCTCCCAAGAAACTCAGACAGGTCGTCGCCGGCGTGGAGGAATGGAAACTCATCTACTTCTGCCAGTACCACACGGCCGTGGAAATGCGGCAGATCATTCACGACCAGTTTGCCGTGAAGCTCTTTGACGAGAAGGGGCAATCCAAGATCCTGCCCGGCTACACCGTCTCGGCGAACCCCGCCACGAATCAGCTCCTGGTCCGATGTCCGACCGAGGCGGACGCCGACGCCGTCCTGGAGATCATCCAGGAGGCCGATATCCCTCCCATCCAGGTCCGAATCGACTGCATGGTCTCGGAATTGTACGCGGACCTGACGATGGACCGCGAAACCACGCTGATGATCGAGAATCTGTTCGGCGAAGGGGTCGCCCTGGGGGGCAAAGAGCAGGTGGATTCCCGAGGCAACGTCAGTTTGCTGCCGGCCTTTCCCGGCGCGGCGCTGCGCGATCCGGCCCGCGCCCGGTTCGGTCTGAAAGTGGGCATCAAGCGGGATAACTTCAATGCCCTGGTCGACCTTCTCGTCTCCCGGGGCTACCTGAAGATCCTGATGAATCCGTCGCTGGAGGTCGTCAACGGCCAGACCGCCAAGATTCAATCGAAACAGCACGTGCCCTTGCAGCAGATTGTCCTGCGGTACGGCTCGACGGCGGACGCCCTGTTCGAGACCAAGACCGAGTACTACGACGTGGTCGACTCGCTCGAAATCACGCCGCACGTCTTCGCCGACGGCTACATCGGCCTGCAGACCACGGCGCAGATCGCCGCCTACCTGACGCCGGAAGGCATCAAGCAGACGCCCATCGTGACCGAACGGGTCATCACGAACAAGCAGAACCGCATCCGGCTCGGCGAAAGCCTGATCATCGGCGGCATCCGCAAGAGCGAGAAGCGCGACGTGGTCCGTGGGGTACCCATTCTGAAAGATATCCCCGTGCTGAACCTGTTGTTCTCCGGCCGGGATTTCGAGGAGCGGGCCACCGAGGTCATCTTCATCCTGACCCCGAGCATCTCGACGCGGGGCAAGCCCAACCAGGAGATGATCGATCTCCTGAAGGACCGGCATTCCTCCCCGATGACTCAGGGACTGCACGAGCGAGTCCTGGACCCGCTGGGCACCAAAGCCCGCCGGGAGGAGGAAGAGCGCCGGCTCCCGTTCTTCCGCTCGGCGCCACAGGAACCGGAAGCAGAAACGACCGGGCCCCGTCCGCCGGCCCCTCCGAGCGACCGGCGCGGGGAGAATGGGGAAACCGGGCTCGGACCGAACAAGACAGGAGCCCTGGAGCCGACGGAGACCCCCAATACCACCTCCGAAGTCCGGCAGGACAGGACGGAGCTTCCGCGTCCCCGGGATCGGTCTCCCAAACCGCCGGAACCGAGCGAGGCGGGAAATCCCAGAGAATCGATAGCCAAGCAAAACGGCAACAAGGCGGAGGGGTCGAAGCCGCCCGAGCGGACCCCACCGCCCCGAGGAGGTGCCGCAGACGAGCAAATGCTCGGACAGAAATAGAGCGTCGGCACGCCCCCAAAGGCAAACATCCGGGCCGTTGACAGGGCGCCGAGCGCCCGGGCGCGGTCCCGGGGCCGATCCGTGGAGCACGCAACCTGTAGATCGACTTATCTGGAGGGTCGCACATGGACAATGTGAGCAGCAATCCCCCACGCAGCGATGACCGCAATGGCCCGGCTTCTTCAGAGGGCAGGACCGGTGAGCCGGCCCCAATGACGGACACCGGGGCGGGCACCCCTCCCAACGTGTCCCGGGCCCCGTTGAATCTGGGCGGAGCCACGGGGGCTCCGACGGCAGCCGCCGCTCCCAAGGCCGCCGTTCCCCCCCGACCGGTGCCCCCCAAGCCGGCGCCCCCCAGGCCGGCCGCCGCCGCGGGGGATCGAATCACCGCCTGCAAGACCTTTTTCACCAAGCTCCATCCCGGCGCCATCCATTTCCTCGATGAACAGATCGCAAAATGGCTCCGGGAGAATCCTCAGATCGTGATCAAACACACGAACGTGATCCAGGGCGAAATCACGGAAAAGAAAACCGAGCCGAACATCCTGATCATCGTCTGGTATTGAGCGCATCTTCGCGCCGCCCGCGGGTCCCCGCGCGGGCCCGGACACTCATCCGAATGGAGTCTCGACCTCCTGCTCGTGGTACGTTTCGCTAGTCCTGCGAGTCTGCTGCCGATCTTGGCGCTCGCGCCGAAACGGGCGGGCCAGACGTTTCGCTTCCCGTCCGGCCGCCGCCCTGGCGATGCCCGCAGGCTCGTGAAAGGCCCGGTTCAGACCCGGGTAACAGTCTGGGTGGGTGGCAGCGGCAAGGCCGGAGGCTCTGCGCAGGCCTTGCCGATGGCGGACAAGCAAGACCATCGGCAAGCTCCGAAGACTGCGCTTGCCGCTGCCACCCGTTCTCCGTTACCCGAAAAGACTGTTTCTTGAACCAGGCCCCGTGAAAGCCTCTGGAATCAGCATTACTCCCGGTTCTACAAGCACTTAGGACGAGTGTGATACCTCTCGATCCGGCGCGGATTATCGGGCGGTCCGCGAGCGCCGGCGGCAACCCGCGCGAGGTCGCTCGAGGCTCGCGCGCGACACGGCGGCCCGCAGATTCGCTTTCCACCCGAAAAACCGGGCCGGCGGCCCACTTTTCTGGGTGGACATGCCAGAGATTTGTCCGTAAATTATTGGGGTCAGAATATTGACAGGTCGTGCGAATCTCGCTAACTTGTTGTAATTTCGCGGTTTGTTTCTGCACGTAGAATGGATCAGAGGTATTCTGGAGGTATTTGTGGCTAAACAGTTGGCGCGGGAACTCATCAACGCGGGGGTACATTTCGGACACGGCGTGAGCCGGTGGAATCCGAAGATGGCTCCTTTTATCTTTGCCAAGCGGGGCAATATCCATGTGATCGACGTCAAGGAAACCCTCAAGGGCATCCTGATCGCCAAGAAGCTGTTGGCCGAGATCGTCTCGTCCGGCAGCGACGTGGTGTTCGTCGGGACCAAGCGGCAGGCGCAGAAGGCCGTGGAGGCCGCCGCCAACCGGTGCGGGATGCATTTCGTCTCGGAACGCTGGCTGGGCGGCATGCTGACGAACTTCCGGACGATCCGCTCCCGGCTCCAGCGGCTGGAACAACTGGAGGCCATGGAGCAGGATGGGACGATGGATGCCGAGAGCAAGAAGCAGGCGTCCCGCTTCAAGCGTGAGATGCGCAAGATCCGCACCAACCTGGACGGCGTGCGCAAGATGACCCGGCTGCCGGGCGTCGTCGTGGTGGTGGATGCCCGCAAGGAATACCTGGCGCTGCGCGAGGCCCAGAAGCTGGGCATTCCGACGGTCGGCATCCTGGATACGGATTCCGATCCGGATACGGTGGACGTCGCGATTCCGGCCAATGACGATTCCATCCGGGCGGTGGAGATCATCCTCAACGAGTTGGCCGACGCGGTGGCCATCGGCAAGACGATGGTTTCCGTCCGGCAGCAGGAAGTTGCCCCGCGGCCGCGCCGCCTCCGCTCCCGGCGACCGGCGATGGCCCGCGCCGACGGCACCGAAGCGGCCGCCGTGGCGACGGTCAGCGAGGAGGCCGCCGAGGACGAGGAGTTGCCCGGTGCTCAGGAAAACGCGGCCCCGCCGGAGCCCGAACAGCCCCCGGCCGGCGTTTCGTAGTGATAGCAGAAGCCTCCGCATCCCCGCGAAAACAAACGTGAAGACCCGACAGAGCGTGGAGCTCTGAGGAATCCATACAACACGACAACGGACCTCCAGAGGAATCCGAGCCGACGGGCGGCGCGGACGGGTCCGGGGCCGCTGACAACCTGCGAAAGGCAGGATGGGAGTTGATACGATGGCGGAAATCGCAGCAGCAACCGTGGTAAAACTGCGGAAGATGTCCGGACAGGGCATGATGGATTGCAAGAAAGCCTTGGCAGAGGCCCATGGCGATATGGATAAGGCGATGGAGATTCTCCGCAAGAAGGGCCTGGCCACGCTGGCCAAACGCGCCGAGCGGGAGACCTCCGAAGGGGCCGTCGTCTCCTGGCAGAACGCCGGCGGCAACGAGGCGGCCCTGGCCACCCTGTGCTGCGAGACGGATTTCGTCGCCAAGAGCGACGACTTCCTGCACTTGGCGCGCGATATTCGGGATTACATCGGCTCGGCCGCGGGCGATCAGGGAGCCGACAGCGTTCTGCAAACCATCCTCGCCGGCAAAACCTTCCAGGAGGTGCTCACGGAAGTCGTGAGCCGCACGGGCGAGAAGATGCAGGTGGGCGATTACGTCAAGTTCCGGATCGAGGGAACCGGGCTGATCGGCACCTACGTCCACTTCAACCACAAGGTCGGCAGCATGGTCCTGATCGGGACCAGCGACGCCAAGGTCGCGCAGGCGCCCTCCCTCAAGCAGGCCGCCTCGGACATCGCCATGCACATCACCGCCAGCAAGCCGCTCGCTTTGGACGTGGCCAGCCTCGATCCCGAGGTGATCGCGCGGGAGCGCGAGATCTACGCCGCCCAAGTGCAGAACAAGCCGCCCGAGGTCGTCAACCGCATCGTCGAAGGCAAGATGAAGAAGTTCTACAGCGACTACTGCCTGCTGGAGCAGCCGTTCGTGAAGGACGACAGCAAGACGGTGCAGCAGGTCCTCGCCGAGGCGGCCAAGCAGGCCGGCGGCCAGGCCAGCGTTCGGCAGTTTGTCCGATTTGAGGTGGGATGATCCTTGGCCGCCAGCAGGTATAATCGCGTGCTGCTCAAGCTTTCCGGGGAGAGTTTCTGCCTGCCCGGCGAATTCGGGATCAACGGCGCCGCGCTGGAATCCCTCGCGGAGCGGATCAACGATATCTGCAAGCTGGGACCGCAGATCGGGATTGTCGTCGGCGCCGGCAACTTCATTCGCGGGGAGACGTTTTCCCAGAAAAGCCACATTCCGCGCAACACGGCCGACTACATGGGCATGCTGGCGACGATCATCAACGCCTGTGCCCTGCAGGAGACGCTCGAGAAACTCGGGCGCGAGACACGGGTCATGAGCGCCATCGAAGTGTCGGCCCTGTGCGAGCCCTTTATCCGACGGCGGGCCCTGCGTCATTTCGAGCAGGGGCGCGTGGTGATCCTGGCCGGCGGCACGGGAAACCCCTTCTTCACGACGGACACCTGCGCGGCCCTGCGGGCGGCGGAGTTGGACGCGAACCTGCTGGTGAAGGCCACCAAGGTTGAGGGGGTCTACAGCGACGATCCCAAAAAGAACCCGCAGGCGACGCTCCTCTCCCGTCTCTCTTACGATGACGTCCTGCGGCAGGGGCTGCGGGTCATGGACCATGCCGCCATCAGCCTGTGCCGCGACAACAAGATTCCGATCGTCGTCCTGAACATCTTCAAGAAGGGTAACATCACCAAGGCCATTTGCGGCGAGTCAGTGGGCACGTTGATTGATGATTGATGGTTTATCATTTATGATTTGTGATTGACGATTCATGATCTACGAACAGGATGTCGCGCGGAGCGAAGCCAAATCGTAAATCATAAATCATCAATCATAAATTTCGAGGGGTTGACGATGGCAACACAGGCGGTCGTCTCAGAGAGCAGAGCGAAAATGCAGAAGGCGGTGGACGTGCTTCAGGACGATCTGAAGGGGTTCCGCGGCGGCCGGGCCACGCCGGCTTTGGTGGACCATCTGCGGGTGGACTATTACGGCAGCCCGACGCCGTTGAAATCCCTGGCCACCGTTTCGGCCCCGGAGGCCGACCTGCTGGTCATCAAGCCTTTCGACCCCGCCTCCGTGAAGGACATCGAGAAGGCGATCAAGAGCAGCGATCTGAGCATCGCCCCCCTCATCGAAGGCAAATTCATCCGGCTGAATATCCCGCCCTTGAGCGGGGAAAGACGAAAGCAGCTCGTGCAGCAGGCCAGGCAGGCCGGCGAGCAGGCCAAGGTGAGCATCCGCAACATCCGGCGCGACGCCAACAAGACCCTCGACAAGCAGGAAAAGGACGGGGAGATCACCGAGGACGACCGGGATACGGCCAAGAAGCAGATCGACGACATCACCAAGGAATTCACCGACAAGATCGATCACGCCGTGGCACACAAGTCCGACGAGATCATCAAGGACTGAGCGACCGGTTGTTTTCTCTTGACGATCCGGCTTCACCCGGCCCGGCGGGTCCGGGAGTCGCGGAATCATCGATCTTCGGTGCCCAGAGTCCTATTTCGCCCGGTTGAACCCCCAAGCCGCCGGGGCGTACCTCTGTTGGGGAACTCCGACCCTGCAGGGCGGGTCATACCTGCCGTCGCTCTGATGCGCGTCGGAATCTGCGGCTGAGTCTCCAGTCGTGAATCGTAAACGGGAAATCGCCTATTGGGGGGTAACGAGATGGAAGCACAGAAACAGGCCCACGCGGAAGCGACGCCGGCGAAACGACCGAGGAAAGCGCGGAAATGGCCTTGGGTGCTCGTGGGCATCCTGATTCTCCTGCTCGTGATCGTGTTGCTGGCGCCGGTCGTCCTGTCTTCGCGAAGTTTCACCCGTTGGGTCCAGGCCCGGATCAGCGCCGGCACGGGAGGCGAAGCGAGCATTCAGGACCTGTCGGTCGGCTGGTTCCGGGGGATTCAGGTGGCCGGCTTCCGTTTTCGCGGGGAGAACGGCTGGACCGAGGTCGATATCGACCGCATCACCGCGACGCCGCACTACGCCGGTCTGCTCACCGGCACGCTGGCTCTCGATCGAGCCGTGCTCGATCAGCCGCGTGTCGCCATCGATCTGCGCGAGCGGCCGCCCCGCGAGGAACCGCCGGTGGACATGAACAACCTGGAGCGCTTGCGCGACGTGATCGTCCGCGACGGCAGCGTCCAGTTGACGGACACGACCGGCAACACGGTGCAGATCGCGGACCTGAACTCCAACCTGAGTATCCGTCCGCCCGGCCGGACCTCCCGCTTCGACGCGGCGATGGTCGTCCTGGCGGCGGCGCAACCGCCGGGCCGGGTGGGAATCGTCGCCGAGGCCACCCCCAGGCGGGAAACCGGATGGAGCCTCCGGGGCACGACGGGCGACGTGACCGTCGAGGTCAACGACCTGAATCTGGCTTCAGTCGCCCCCTTCCTCGACCTGGTGGGAATTCAGGTGCAGGCGCAGGGAGCAGTCTCGGGAAGCATTACCAGCGCCATCGACAACGGCCGGATCCGCAACCTCAACGCCACGATCTCCGGTCAGGGAATCGAGATCGGCGGGGAAGCCCTCCAGGGAGACGAGCTGCAGACCGCGCAACTGGAGGTCCGGGCCAGCCTGACGCAAACAGGCAATGTGATCGATGTCGATCAACTGGAGGTGCGCACGGACTGGGCCAACCTCTCGGCGACCGGCCGCCTCCCGCGGACACCGGCGTCGTTGTCACAACTGCTGGAAAGCGGCGCCGCTTATGACGCCCGCGGCGATTTCGACCTCGATCTGGCGGCGCTCCTGTCGCAGATGCCGAACACCCTCGGCGTCCGCCCGGGTATGGAAATCACCGGCGGCCGCGCGACGGGGACCATCAATACGGTCACCGAGGCCGGCCGCGCCACGCTCGTGGCCAAGGCCCAGGTGGCGGGCCTGGCCGGGGTCGTGAACAACGAGCCGGTGAGTCTCAGCGAGCCGGTCCAGGCGACCATGCGCCTCACCAGCGACCCGGAGGGTGCGCAGCTCGAAAACCTGACCGTCACCGCCCCATTCGCCACGATCAACGCCAGCGGTAACTTCCAGCAGATCCGCTACCAGGGCCGGGCCGATCTGGCCGCGCTGCAAGCGCAGTTGGGGCCCTTCATCAACATCGGAGCGTATGAGCTTGCCGGCCAAGTGACGACGCAGGGGCAGGTCTCCATTGGGGAGCAGGCCACGGATATCGCCGGCACGCTCTCCGCCCGGCAGCTCGTCCTGACCTCGGCCGACGGCAACAGCGTCTCGGAGCCGCAGGCGAATGTCGACTATGCCCTGAGCATGGTCGAAATCCGGCAGGTTCTGGCCGTGGACAGCCTCGCAGTTAAAGCCGGTTTCGGCACCCTCACCGTGGAGGATGCCACGATCCCGCTGGGCGCGGATTCGCCCGCGGCACTGAACGCGGTGGTCGTTGCCCGCAACGTGGATCTCAGCCGGCTGCAGCCCTACGCCGAGTTCTTCGATGCTCTTCCCGAAGGGCTCACGATAGGCGGCATCGCACAGTCCCAGGTGACGGTGGCCAAGGAGAGGAACCTGTACCGCTTCTCCTCGGATGCCACGCGCATCCGGGATTTCCGGCTGGTTTCGCGCGGAGAGCCCTTCCAGCAGCCAGAGGTGACGGCCTTCTTCGATGTGGCTGTCGACCCCAAACAGAAGATCCTCCACGACGCGATCTGGCAGGTGAAGAGCCCGCAGATCACGTTCAAGGGCCGGTTCACGCAGACAAGCCAAGCCAGTGCGGTCAAGGCACAAGGCGCACTCCAAGGCGAAATGGACTGGGCTGCGGTCGCGCCGCTGGTCTCCGGCCTGGTGCCAGGCTCGTTGAGCATCACGGGCCAGCGGCAGGTCGCGCTCAATTTCACGAGCACATATCCCGCGAACGAGCCGAACGGTCTGCTCGCGAATCTCAACGGCCAGGCGTCGCTCGGCTTCGACCGGGCCGCCTATCTGGGTCTTGACTTCGGCCCGACGGAATTCGACATTCGCGTGGAGGACGGCCGGATGACCATCGGGCCGATCGCCGCGACCGTCAACAACGGCAAGCTCCATTTCACCGGCCGCGCCGACCTCGACCGGACGCCCGCCCTGCTGACCGTACCGGAAACCCTGCAACTCGTGCAGGCGGTCCAGATCAATGAGCAGACGGCGCAGACCCTGCTGAAGTACGTCAATCCCATTTTCGCCGATGCGGTCCGCGTCAGCGGGATCGCCAATCTCGAGGTCCAGAAGATGGCGATTCCGCTGGGCGAAAATATCCGCCAACGCGCCGAGCTGACCGGCACGATCTGGATCGATCAGCTCCAGTTGGGCACCTCCAGCATCCTCAACCAGATTCTCGCCGTGGTCGGCCGGTCGATCAGCGGACAGATCCTGACGGTCCGCCCCACGGTGCTCACGCTGCAGAACGGGGTGCTCCGCTACGACGACATGCAGATCGAGATCGGCGACAATCCCGTCAACTTCCGCGGGTCCATCGGGTTGGACGGGGCGCTGAATCTGACGGTCGTCCTGCCTTATACGCTGCAAGGCCGGCTCGTACGGGTCGGCGAGGCGCAGCCCGGCGAGCGGATCACCGTCCCGCTGACGGGCACGATCACCCAGCCGCAACTGAACCTGCAAAAACTGGTGGAGACCCAGCTCAAGCAGAGGCTTGAGGAACAGATCCTCAAGGGACTGGAGGGGCTGTTCAAGAGACGTTGACCGATGAGGACCCTCAAGAACCTCCTGAGCACCCCCACCGCGGAGTTGAGCCGTCTCGGTCGGCTTCTCGTGTTCCAGTACCGGCTCTGGTCCCACTGCCTGCGCCTGTTGAAGAAGAACAATGCCCCGCAACTGGCGGCGGCACTGTCCTACTACACGGTCTTCGGCCTGGTCCCGCTGGCCATCGTGATCGTGTTGCTGTTCTACTCGATCCCCGGTTATCGCGCCACCGGCGAGCAATTGAAGGAGATTCTCTATGAAGAGCTGCGTCTGACGCGGATCGAGTACCCCGATCCGGCCGATCCCGAGCAGACCATCGCCCTGACCGATTACCTGGACCAGGTCATCGAGCGGTTCTTCACGGGCCTGGACCGCGGCTCGCTCGGACTGGTCAGCGCCGTCGTGGTGATCTGGGTGGCGTTGAACCTGCTGTCGATCATCGAGAGCGCCTTCAACAGTATCTGGCACGTCCCGCGCGGCCGGGGATTCCTGCATCGGATGATCAACTACTGGGCCCTGCTGACGCTGGTGCCGCTGCTGCTCGCGGCGGCGCTCTACGCCACGACGCAATATGTGATCTGGGAGAATCTGGGGACCGGCGTGCTGCGAGCGCTGCGGCCGCTGACCTCGTTCGTCTTGTCGCTGCTGGCGCTGTTCCTGGTGTATCTGGTGATGCCCAACGCCAAGGTGCAGGCCCGGGCCGCCCTCTGGGGGGCGACCGTGGCGGCCCTGATCTGGGGCGTCGCCCGCTGGGGTTTCGGCATCTACGTGACCCGCTTCATTCCGTACAACACGATGTATGGCCTGCTGGGATTGATCCCCCTGGGGATCTTCTGGATCTACATCACCTGGGTCATCGTCCTGTTCGGGCTGCAACTGACGTATACGACGCAGCATCTCGAGAGCCTCCAGGCTCCGGAAGCCGCCGAGGCCCAGAAGCCCGCAGGCCGGTTCATCGCCAACGACCTGACGGTCCTGGCCGTCGCGCGCGAGATCGCCGCGGCGTTCGAGAACGACCAGGCCCCGGTCGCCCTGGAAGACCTGTGCAGCCGGCTCGACATCCCCGGTGAATTCGGGCAACAACTCGTGGAGGAGTTCGTCGACCGCGGTCTGTTGGCGAAGACCACGGACCCGCGGGAAGGTTTTACCCTCCTGCGGGACCCCGCGCACATCCGCCTCTCGGATATCGCCGACGCGGTCGCGGCGGTCTCCTTCGCCCAGCCGCCCGCGAACACGCAGGACAGTCTGTATCGCCTCGCACAAGCCGAGCACGATCTCCTGGCGCAGCGCACTCTCAAAGACCTTCTGCAAGCCCCCACCGGCTCGCGGGAAGAACCCCCGCCACTCTCGGAGACCCCGCCGGCAGAACAGGATTCCGCGTAAGAGGGCGCGTGAAAAGGGTGGCATCGTCAAGGCCGGTAGGCCTTGGCGATGGTCCGGCGCACGGGAAATCCGCCATCGCCAAGCTCCGAAGAGGGTTCCCAATCGCGATGAATCGCGATTGGGAGCCCAGACTCCGCTTGA
>VGYL01000003.1 GCA_016872975.1 Planctomycetota bacterium | reverse complement strand
TCTGCAGATCGCCCCGCTTGACCACCGCGGGCACGAAGAAATCGCAGAGCCGCGGCTCATCGACCACGTTACAGAGGATCTCCAGCTCCTGGCAGTCCCGATACACCTGCTCGTTGACCGTGGGATCGTCGGTCGCCGCGATGACGAGGACGGCCTCCGCAATGTACTGCTTGGCGTACTTGTCGCGGATCAGCTCGGCGCCGTGCCGGGTGCACAGATCGAGCATGGCATCGCTTGGCTTGAAGGCGACTACGACCAACCGGGCACCGGCTTCCAGCAGGGAGGCCGCTTTGCGCACGGCTACCGCGCCGCCGCCGACAACCACGGCCCGCCGGCCGCCCAATTCCAGGAATATCGGGTACTTCGCCATACAAGTGATTATAGCGGACCGATACGCCGCCACGCGACAGGAATCTTCCCAAAATATGTTGAGGCAATGGCAGATATGGTATACTCCCCCCTTCGGCCGGCTTTGCCTGCAGGGCAAAGCCTCGAAATCGAGGATATCGAACCTGGTCCCGTGTTTCAGAAGTCCTGCGGCCAACGGAAGGAGATTGCTTCGTCGCTGCGCTCCTCGCAATGACATAGGGTGCCCAAATATGTCATTGCGAGGAGCTTCAGCGACGAAGCAATCTCTACCCTATAGTCTTGGGGCCTGCGAAATGCGATACTAGTGGATGGGTTGGAATGACGGACTTCGGGAGATCACTGGCGTGAAACGATTGCGTTCCCCACTGACGGAGGCGGATGTCCGTCAACTGAGGGCAGGCGATGAAGTTATCCTCGACGGGACCGTATATACGGCCCGCGACATGGCCCACCAGCGGCTCTGCCGGGCAATCGACCGCGGCGAGAGCCTCCCTATCGAGCTCGAAGGCGCGATCATCTACTTCGTGGGCCCCACGCCGGCCCGCCCGGGCCGGGTGATCGGTGCGGCCGGACCGACGACCTCCGCCCGCATGGACCCCTTCAGCCCCAAGCTGATCGCCCATGGCCTGCGGGCGATGATTGGAAAAGGGTACCGCAATGAGGAGGTCCGCCGGGCGCTGCAGGAATATGGGGCCGTGCACCTGTCCACGCTCGGTGGCGCGGGCGCTTTGCTGAGCCGCCACATCGTCCGGGCCGAGGTCGTTGCATATGAAGACTTGGGCACCGAGGCTATTCGCAAGCTGGAGGTGGTTGATTTCCCCGCCGTGGTCGCGTATGATGCCGTCGGCGGGACTGTCTACAACGAATTGCAGAGCGAAGGTACGGAGTAAGAAGGAATGGAATACTGGAATAATGGAACAGTGGAATGTTGGGGAAGGCGGTGGTGGTTTACCCATCATGCCATTATTCCAACATTCCATCATTCCACTCCTCGTCCTGTCTGGAGTATGAGATGAAAACGGCGTTGCTGGGGCTCTCTCAATCGGGCAAGAGCACGATTTTCTCGGCGCTCAGCGGCAAGGCCATCCCGCCGGCGGGTCTGAACGTCATCGAAGAGGCGATCGTGCCGGTGCCGGATGAGCGTCTGCTATGGCTGGAAAAGCTGTACCAGCCCGAAAAGAGGGTCCACGCGACGGTGGATGTCCTGGACCTGCCGGGCTTCAGCTTCACGGACGAGCACGGGCGGGCGGCCGCCCGGCGGCTGATCGGCCAGATCCGGACCGTGGAGATGCTGGTCCTGATGGTCCGGGCGTTCGAAGATCCGTCGGTGCCGCCGTATCGCAACAGCGTCAATCCCAAGCGTGACCTGGCGGAGTTGCAGACAGAGCTGTTGCTGTCCGACCTGGAACTCGTGACGACCCGGATCGAAAAGCTGGAAAAGCAGGTCACCCGGCCGACGAAGACCCAGGCCCAGGACAAGGCCGAATTGGCCCTGCAGAAACGCCTTCAGGAGGCCATCGAGGCCGAAAAACCCATCAGCTCGGCAATCCAAACGGAAGACGAGCTGGCGACCATCAAGTCGCTCGGTTTCCTGACGCTCAAGCCCATGGCGGTCGTCATCAACGTCGGAGAGAACGATCTGGACAAGTCCTTCGATCTCGGGGACGTGATGGGCGGCGCGGTGCCGGCGGTCACGATGTGTGCCAAGCTGGAGCACGAATTGGCCCAGTTGGATGAAGAAAGCCGGGCCACGTTCAAGGCGGACCTGGGTATCCAGGAGTCCGCGGCGGAGAAATTCGTCCAGATCTGCTATTCGGCGCTGGGCCTGATCAGCTTCCTGACGGTCGGCTCGGATGAGGTACGGGCCTGGCCGATTCGCAAGGGGACAATCGCCTGGGATGCGGCGGGCAAAGTGCATTCCGACATCAAGCGGGGCTTCATTCGAGCCGAGACCATGGCGTATGACGACCTGAAAGCACTGGGCGACGAAAAGGCCGTCAAGGCCGCCGGCAAGATGCGGCTCGAAGGCAAAGAGTACGTGGTAAAGGACGGGGACATCATCAACTTCAGGTTTAACGTGTAGGAGTGGGATCATCGATGAAAGCGGCGGTATTGACGGGACTGGGTCGGATGGAGCTCCGGCAGGTCCCTGAGCCCAGGATCGAGAAGGATACGGATGTCCTGCTGAAAATTGAGCGCGTGGGGGTCTGCGGGTCGGATGTCCACTATTTTGAGACCGGCCGGATCGGGTCCCAGGTCGTCGAGTACCCGTTTATCGTAGGACATGAGTGTGCCGCGACCGTGGCGGCCGTGGGCAAAGCGGTCAAACATGTCAAAGTGGGCGATCAGGTAGTGGTCGAGCCGGCCGTGCCCTGTCACGACTGCGATCAATGCCGCAGGGGACGCGAGAATACCTGTTTCGGCCTGCGGTTTCTCGGCACGCCCGGCCAGGGGGGCGGTTGCCTGAGCGAGTTGCTTGTCATGCCCGAGGAGTGTTGCCTGCCCAGCAGGGGCAACCTTACGTTGGAGCAGGGGGCCCTCTGCGAGCCGCTGGCGATCGGTTTCTACTCGGTCCGCCAGGCCCGCCTGCCGTCGGGGGCGGATATCGCGATTCTCGGGGCCGGGCCCATCGGTCTCAGTTGCATGCTCTGTGCCAAAGCCGAAGGGGTGCGGACCTGTTACATGACCGAGAAGATCCCGGAGCGGGTGCAAACGGCCCTCCAGGGCGGGGCGACCTGGGTCGGCAATCCGCTGAAGCAAGGCGTGGTGGCCGCGGTTCTGGAGCGGCAGCCGTTGGGGGTGGACGTGGCCTTCGAGTGCGCCGGCCAGCAGGAGACGATCGATCAGGCGGTCGATCTGCTTAGGCCCGGCGGCAAACTGATCCTGGTCGGCATCCCCCGCGAAGACCGTATCTCCTTTGCCATCGATAAGATACGGCGCAAAGAGGTCACGATCGTCAACATCCGCCGCCAAAACGGCTGCACGCAGGCGACCATGGACCTGGTGTCTTCCGGAAAGGTCCGGGCGGACTTCATGGTGACCCATCGTTTCCCGCTCGATCGGATTCAGGAGGCCTTCGAGTTGGTCGCCGGGTACCGGGATGGAGTCGTCAAAGCGATGATCGAGATGTGAGCCGCAATTCCTGTGGGTGATGAGCACGTCAAAAAGGCCGCTATCCTCAGCATCGGCAACGAGTTGCTGAGCGGGCGGACCGTCGATACGAACGCCGCGTACATCGCCGGGCGTCTGCGGAGCATCGGTCTGCCCGTGGTCAGCGTGCATGCCGTGGCGGATGAAGAAGGGACGATCGAGCGATCGCTGGGCTTGGCGGCCGGTGAGGCGGACGTGGTGGTCGCCACCGGCGGTCTGGGGCCGACCGATGATGACCTGACACGGCAGGCCTTCGCCAGGTTTCTGGACGTGGAGCTGGTGCTCCGTCCCGACTTGCTGGAGAAGATCCAGCAGTTTTTCGACCGCCGCGGGGTGGCGATGCCTACCCGGAACTCGATCCAGGCCTGTATTCCCCGCGGGGCGGCGGCCCTCGAGAATGAGTTGGGGACGGCCCCGGGCATCCGGGCCGAGAGAGACGGAAAGCTGCTCTTCGCGTTGCCGGGTGTGCCCGCCGAGATGCGGCACATGCTGGAGACGCAGGTCCTGCCCCAGTTGCAGCCGCTGGTGAGCGGGCAGGCCCTGGCCGTGCGCAGGTTGAAGTGCTTCGGGGCGGGCGAGTCCACGATTGCCGAAATGATCGGCGACGTCATGCGGCGCGGCAGGAATCCCTTGGTCAACTGCACCGTCCATCTGGGCGTGATCACACTGGAGGTCGTGGCGACAGCGGACACGCAGACGGAGGCTCAGGAGATGGCCGAAAGGGAGGAACGCTCCCTTCGTTCGGCCCTGGGCTCCTTGGTCTATGGCGTCGAGGACCAGACCCTGGCGGAGGTGGTGGGTGACCGTCTCAGGCGAACGGGCCGGACCCTGGCGGTCGCGGAGTCCTGCACCGGGGGACTCCTGGCCAAGCTGATTACGGATATTCCCGGCTCCAGCGAGTATTTTACCTATGGATGGGTTACGTACAGCAATGAGGCAAAGACGCGCGCGTTGGGGGTGCCTGTCGCGACGATCGCGACGTACGGCGCCGTCAGCGAGCCGGTGGCCCGGGCCCTGGCGCAGGGCGCACGCCGTACCGCCGGCACAGACTATGCCCTCAGCATAACCGGTATCGCCGGTCCCGGCGGCGGCACCGAACAAAAACCCGTCGGGCTTGTATACATTGCTGTGGACAACCACGACGGTACGGAGACGTCGCGCCATGTATTCTCGTTCGATCGCGGTTCCGTGCGTTTGCGGGCGGCGCAGACGGCACTGAATATCCTGCGTTTGCGGCTGGATTTGACAGGTCCGGTCTCAATGTGATATAATATACAGACCTGTAATCGCAGCACATGAGGTTCGTATGACCAAACAACGCATGCACTTAGGGGAAATCCTCTTCAAGGCAGGGTTGGTCGAAAAGCAGGCGTTGATTAACGCGATCAAGACGGCCAAGTCGAGCAACAAGCGCCTGGGCCAGGTCCTGCTCGATCTCGGCCTGATCAATGAGGATATGTTGGCCAAGGCCATTGCCAAGCAATTCGGCCTCAAGTACGTCAACCTCGATGACGTGACCATCCCGCCCGACGCCACCAAGATCGTGCCCGAGGACCTCATCAAGCGGCACAATATCCTGCCGCTGAGCGTCAACAACGGCCGTCTGACGCTGGTCATCAGCGACCCGATGGATCTGGACATGATGGACTCGGTCCGGCTTCGCCTCAACAAGGAGCTGGAGTATCACGTCGCCAATCCGAAGAAGATCCGCGCCTACATCGAGACCTCCCTGGAGGACAAGGCCGATGTTCAGAGCAAGGACGACGCCTGGAAGAACGTCAAGGACACCATCGAGGGCATCAAGCACAGTGTCGATATCACCGTGGCGGAACTGGCTGAGCGGGCCCAGGCGTCGGGCGACGCCAATGAAGGCCCCATCATTCGGCTCGTGAACCTCATTATCGATACTGCCTACCACATGCGGGCCAGCGATATTCACATCGAGCCGATGGCCGATCGGGTCCGCATCCGCTATCGCGTCGACGGCGTCTGCCTCGAGAAGGACAACATTCCCAAGAACATGCAGGCGCCGCTGGTGACGCGTTTCAAGATTCTCTCGGGCATGGACATCGCCGAGAAGCGGCTGCCGCAGGACGGCCGTATCAAGCGGATGATTGCCGGCTCGGACATCGATTTTCGCGTTTCCTCCCTGCCGGGCGTCCACGGTCCCAGCGTGGTGCTGCGTATTTTGCGGCCGGATGCCGTCAACATCGGCATCGAATCGCTCGGCTTCGAGCAAGACAACTATGAGATGTTCCAACAGATCATCAAGCGGCCCAACGGCATCTTCCTCGTGACCGGGCCGACCGGCAGCGGCAAGACCACGACGCTGTACGCCGCGCTGCAGGAGCTGAACAAGCCGGACAAGAAGATCATTACCGCCGAAGATCCGGTGGAATACATGTTCGCGGGCATGAACCAGTGCCAGGTCAAGGAAGAAATCGGCCTGAAATTCGATCTCATTCTGCGTGCCATGTTGCGTCAGGCGCCGAATATCATCCTCGTCGGCGAAATTCGCGACCACGAAGTCGCCAACATCGCCATCCAGGCCGCTCTGACGGGACACCTGGTGTTCAGTACCCTGCACACCAACGACGCGTGCAGTGCGATCACCCGTCTGATCGATATGGGGGTCAAACCCTTCCTGGTGGCCAGCTCGATTCAGGCCATCATGGCCCAGCGGCTGATCCGCGTGATCTGCAAGAAATGCAAGGCCGTGGATGAGAACCCGAATCCCCAGCATTTGCGGCTCCTGGGAATCGATCCGGCGGAGACCAAGAAGCGGCCGGTGTATAAGGGGCTTGGTTGCCCGGCCTGTCACAACACGGGCTACAAGGGCCGGCTCGCCATTTTCGAGATGGTCGAGATGAATAACGAGCTGCGGGAATTGGCGTACAAGAGGGCGGCCACCGGTGAGTTGCGGATGGTGGCAAAGGCCAGCGGGATGCGAACGCTGGCCGAGGACGGGGTCCTCAAGGTCTTCAAAGGCATTTCGACGCCCCAGGAGGTCTCGAGCACCGCGCAGATTGAGGGGGTTATCACGGAATGACGCCGGCTTTTCGGAAAGGCAGACACGGGGTCGCCCGGGGGAAGACGGCCATGGCAAGTTTAGGGGTGACAACAAGATGGGCACTTTGAACATGGATCGACTCCTCCAGGCGTGCGTCACGCAGGGGGCTTCCGACATTCATATCAGTGTGGGGCGGCCGCCGGTGTTGCGGATCGACGGCAGCCTACGGTCCCTGGAGACGAAGGTCATCGAGCCGGACGACGCCATGGCCCTGATGAAGAGCATCGCGCCGGACCGCTGCCAGCAGGAGCTCCAGGAGGAAGGCGGTACGGACTTTGGCTTTGCCTTCGGTGAGGCCGCCCGCTTCCGCGTCTCCGTGTTCAAGCAAAAAGGCAATGTCTCCATCGTCTTGCGGCAAATCCCTTATAAGATCCTCACCTTCGAGGAGATCGGTCTGCCGAAGATCTGCGCGGCCCTGTGCCGACGGCCCCGCGGTCTTTTTCTGGTTACCGGGCCTACGGGCAGCGGAAAAACGACCACCCTCGCCACCATGATCAGCTACATCAATGAGAATTTCGACCGGCATATCGTGACGGTCGAAGACCCGATCGAGTACTATCACCCCCACAAGAAGTCGATCATCAATCAGCGCGAGGTCGGCGTCGATGTGCCCAGCTTTGCCGAGGCGCTGCGGCGCGTGCTCCGTATGGACCCGGACGTGGTTCTGGTCGGCGAATTGCGCGACTTGGAGACCATCAGTAACGCGATTCGTGCCGCGGAAACGGGACACCTGGTGTTTAGTACGGTCCACACGACCAGCGCCGCCGGGACGGTCAACCGTATCATCGACGTGTTCCCGACCGAGCAGCAGGAGCAGATCCGCACGCAGCTCAGCGGTAACCTGATCGCGGTTCTGAGCCAGGAGCTTTGTCCGCTGGCGACCGGACGCGGCCGCTGTGCCGCCTATGAGTTCATGGTCGTCACGCCCGCCATCGCCAACCTGATCCGCGAGAACAAGACGTATCGTATCGATTCGAGCATCCAGACAGGCAAGAAACTCGGTATGCAGTTGCTGGATGAGCACCTGTGGAGCCTCTACGACGCGGGCAAGATTACCCTCGAGAGCATGTTGGAGAAGGGCCGCCAGCCGGGCGCCCTGCAGCAGAAGGCGGTGAACAAGATCAGTGGCGCCAAGGGCAAGATGAAGAAGAAGGCCGACGAAGCGGCCAAGGAGCTGGAAGATCTCGGGCCGATCCTCAAGACGTAAGGGCCCGGGAACTCCTACCTGCGGCGGGGGTTTATGGAGGCGGGGGACGGGACAGTACCATCCCATGATGGGCACCCACGGCGTACCCGCCGTTTTGGGGCGTTTGGCGGTGTCTCATTAACCAGATGTCTCATTCATAATTTTCTTTGCCATCATTGTTTACTTTGCTACAATGCAAGCGTACTGGATTATCGGGTCTTTAAGGGTGATCGCGATGGGAAAGACAAAGGCATTCGATAAGCTCCCGCCCGTCGAACAACTCCGCGGCCGGCCTTTGGGCAGAATTCTCATGAAAATGGGCGTCCTGAGCCGGGAGAAGGTCCACGAATGCCTGGAGGTGCAGAAGCAGCGCGGGGGGAATGTCCGCATCGGGCAGATCTTCTTGGAGCTGGGGTTAGTGAGCGAGACCGAACTCCAGATCGCCTTGGCGGCCAAGCGCGGCATGGAATACACCAGCATTGACGGCTTGGACATCGCCGCCGAGACCATCGAGAAGGTGCCGGCCCAGATGGCCAAGACCTATCATATCCTTCCCATCGGATACAACAAGGAGAAGAACGAGCTGACGGTGGCGCTCGATAATGTCGATAACTTCCGTGCGACGGATGACTTGCGCACGCTGATGGGCTTTACCGTGACGGCCAAGATGACCGATCGTGACAGCCTGGAGGCCGCGCTGACAAAATACTACGAGACCAAGCAGGACGACAACATCACCGAACTGATCGACGAGATTCAGTCGGATGCGTTTCTGGCCGAATTTGACGGTAGAAACACAAGTATCGACCTGGATGAGTTGAAGGAGCTTTCGGAGTCCAACCCGGTCAAGAAACTGCTGAACCTCGTTCTGCTGCAGGCGATTCGCGACAAGGCGTCCGATATCCATTTCGAGCCGTTCGAGACCGAGTACAAGATGCGGTACCGGATCGACGGCGTGCTGTATGAGATGATCCCGCCGCCGAAGTACATCGCGGCGGCGTTGAGTTCCCGCATCAAAGTTATGGCGAGCCTCGATATTGCCGAGCGGCGTCTGCCTCAGGACGGCCGCATCTCGCTGACGGTGCAGGGCAGTCCGGTGGACCTGCGCGTCAGCGTTTTGCCGACGATGTTCGGCGAGAGCGTCGTGTTGCGCGTTCTGGACCGCAGCCAGGTGAGCTTCGACTTGGAGAAACTAGGTCTGCGGCCCAACGACATCAAGACGATCCGTCTGCTGATCAACAAGCCGAACGGTATCGTTATCGTCACCGGCCCCACCGGCTGCGGCAAAACCACGACGCTGTACTCGGCCCTCAACGAACTCAACACGATCGACAGCAAGATCATCACGACCGAGGACCCCGTCGAATACGATATGGACGGCATGATCCAGGTCCAGATGAAACCCGACATCGGCCTGACGTTTGCCCGGTGTCTGCGGTCTATCCTGCGGCAGGACCCGGATATCATCCTCGTCGGTGAGATTCGTGACCTGGAGACGGCGGAAATCGCCGCCCAGGCTTCGCTGACCGGCCACTTGGTGTTCACCACGCTGCACACGAACGACGCCCCCAGCACGATTGCCCGTCTGCTGGATTTGGGGGTCGAGCCCTTCCTCTTGACCGCGACCATCGAGGGAATCGTGAGCCAGCGCCTGGTGCGGCGGATCTGCGCGAACTGCAAGACAGCCTTTCAGCCGGACGAGGCGCAGCTTAAGGATCTGCGCTTGACGGTGGAAGAGATCAAGGGCAAGAGATTCTATTACGGCCGCGGGTGCAGCAAGTGCAACGGCACCGGCTACAAGGGCCGAGTCGGCATCTTCGAAATAATGGTGTTCAACGACGAAATCCGCGAGTTGGTCATGAATCGCGCTTCGACCAACGTCTTGCGCGTGGCGGCCCAGAAGACCGGCATGAGGCAGCTTCGCGACAACGGTCTGATCGCGATCTACGATGGCATTACCACGATCGATGAAATCTCGAAAGAGACGATGATCGAGGGCTAAGGGGTCCCCGGGGACCCGATCCGGTGAGTGGGAATAGACAGCGTGAAAGTGAGGTAGGATAATGCCCGTCTTTCAGTATGTGGCGCTCGATTCCCAGGGCGTGGAAATCAAGGACGAAATCGAGGCCCTCAGCGAAAAAGAGGCGATCAGCAAGATCCGCACCATGGGGTATTTCCCCACGAAAGTCCGCCCGAAAGGGGCGGTCAAAGGCGGGGCGGCGAAAGCGGGCGCCAAACCCGTGCGGCGGCGGGGGGCGGGCGCCAAGGTCAAGGTCAAGTACGTCACCCAGTTCGCCCGGCAGCTCTCGACCCTCCAGGACGCGGGTCTGCCGATTCTGCGGTCGTTGCGTATTCTCGAAGAGCAGCAGAAGGCCGGCAGCTTCAAGCGGATCATCGGCTACGTCTGCGACGACATCGAGGGCGGCTCGACCCTCTCCGAGGCCTTTGCCAAGTACCCGCGGGCCTTCGACCGGCTGTTCATCAACATGGTGGCCGCCGGAGAGGCCGGCGGCGTGCTGGATCTGATCCTCGCCCGTATCGCCGACTTCAAGGAGAAGGCCATTCGGTTGAAGGGACGCGTCAAAGGGGCCATGATCTACCCGATCGTCGTGATGACGGCGGCCTTCGGCATCGTGCTGGGCCTGATGACGTTCGTGATCCCCACCTTCCAGGGCGTGCTCCAGGAAATGGTCGGCGGCAAGCTCAATCCCGTGACGACGACCGTGCTGGCCATCAGCGACTGGATTGCCCATCGCTATGGCTGGGCCGTGCTCAGCGGCGTTCCCTTCGGCTTTGTCCTTTTTCTACGCCTCGTGCGCAAGACCCAGCCGGGCCGGTTCGTGCTGGACACCATCAACTTGAAGCTGCCGGTCATCGGGCAGTTGACGAGCAAGATCTCGATCACCCGCTGGACCCGGACGCTCGGTACGCTGATCAGCGCCGGCGTGCCCATTCTCGACGCCATCAACGTGACCCGCGAGACCGCCGGCAACGAAGTCTACGCGAAAATGCTCGCCAACGTCCACAACTCCATTCGCCAGGGCGACACCTTCGCGGGACCCCTGCGGGCCTCCAAGACGGTGGACCTGCTGGTCGCCAATATGGTGGCCGTCGGCGAGGAGACGGGCGATTTGGACAAGATGCTGCTGAAAGTGGCCGATCAGTACGACGAGCAGGTGGACGTGCTCGTCGGCAGTCTCATGTCCATGCTCGAGCCGATCATCATTCTCGTGCTCGGCAGCACGGTGATGGTCATCGTGCTGGCGGTGTTCTTGCCGATGATCCAGGTGATTACCAGCCTCAGTGCCGCTGGGTAAGCGAACGATTCCCCACGATCCAAGAAGGTGCATCTGAAAAGAAGGAGAAGACCATGAAACCGACCGTGAGCCAAGCCAGAAAGAAAAGGGCGTTCACCATTGTGGAACTGCTGACCGTAATGAGCATCATCGTGATCCTGATCGGACTGATGGTGCCGGCGCTCAACAAGGTCCGCCGCTACGCCCGGGACGTGCAGCAGAAGGCGCAGTTCAACGCCATCAACGCGGCCGTCGAGCTGTTCAACAACGAATTCGACGGCTATCCGCCTTCTACCGCGCTGGATCCCACCGGCGCGCCGTACTGCGGCTCGATGAAACTCTGCGAGGCTCTGATGGGCAAGGACCTGCTCGGCTTCCACACGAGTTCCGTCTTTCGTCGCGACGGTCTCGATGCCGCGAACCAGCTCCTGTACCCGGTGAATATCGACGCGCTGACGCCGGCTCTCCGCGACAACAATCTCAAGGCTCGCAAAGGCCCCTTCCTGCAGGCGGAGAACGCGAATGCCTGGCGGTTGCAGGATATCTACGGCACCGGTAACGTCGGCCAGTACCTTCCGAACACCTTCGTGCTGTGCGATGTGTACGCCCGCCAGATGCGGTCCGGCGAGAAGACCGGCATGCCGATCCTCTATTATCGGGCGGATACGGCCAACAGCTACCACGACCCGAACTTCGTCAGTGCCATGACCCGGGCGGACAGCCGGGGCAACATCTACAACTACTGGGACAATCACGACCTGGTCCAGCTTGGCAAGCCCTGGCAGACGAGCGGGGCGACGGGCCAGGCGGGGAGTGTGCACAAGATGGCCGATCCGGCGCGGTTCTATCGCAATGTCCGCAGCACGCAGATCAGCACCACCATGCGTCCTTTCCGGGCGGACACGTTCATCCTGATCTCCGCCGGCTGGGACAACGAATACGGCACGGCAGACGACATCTGCAACTTCGAGTGGAAGTACCGGGAGTAGCACTGGGTCTCCCCGGCGGGCGCGGCAGATGCGCCGGCGCGACGCCGCGGATGTCTTGCTTGGATCGAGCCGTCGAGGAAGGCAAAGGACGGCTCCGGAGTCATCACCTCGACATGGAAAGAGGAATATCGTGAAAACGAGAACGTCAGGCCTGACAGTGATCGAGATCCTGGTCGTGGTCGGCATCATTGCGCTGCTGGTGGGTCTGCTGCTGCCGGCGGTGCAGACGGTGCAGAAGATGGCCAAGGAGACCAAGCAGAAGGCCCAGTTCACGTCGATCGAACTCGGACTGGCGGCCTTCCGCAGCGATTATGGGGACTACCCGCCGTCGAGCTGGTGGAATCCGACCCTCCCGGGCGGCCGGCAGGACTACTGCGGCGCGCAGAAACTGGCGGAGGCGTTGCTGGGCTGGGACCTGCTGGGGTTCCATCCGGATTCCGCGTGGCGGGCGGACGGCCTGGACCGCAACAATGGCCCGGCCACGTATGACCCCCTGAAGGCGAATCCGGCCTCGGTCACCTTGGACAAGCGCCGGGGCCGGTACGTGGAGGCGGAGATCGTCAACCCCTTCATGCTCAGTTGGAGCGGGGGGGGCGCGCAGGACGGGCTCTTCGTGACTGCCCAGCCGTTGGCCGCCCGCACGTACGTGTTGTGCGATGTCTTCAGTGTCGGCGACCGGAAGATCCAGATGCCCGACGGCAAGATGGTCAGTCCGGGAACGCCGATTCTCTACTTTCGGGCCAATGTCGCGAGCAAGCTTCACGATCCGGCGGCCGCGGACGCGAGCATCTATTGCGCGCGGGACAACGCGCCGCTGGTCGGCCTGGGCCGGGTGGCCGACGGTCTGAAACCGGCCAACCTGCGGCGCCAGCACCAGTTCCTGCCGGATCTGGTCGCGCCGGGGTTCCAGTACTTCTACGAGTCCATCCGCGACCCGCGGGTGCAGGCGCGGCCTTGGCCGTACCGGCCGGATTCCTATCTGTTGATCTCGGCCGGCGCCGACGGGCTTTACGGCACGGACGACGATATCCGCAATTTTGGACGATAGCCGCGCGGGGTGGCGCGGGAGCAGCGCATGACGGACCCGAAACATAACGGCGGCGTGACACTCGTGGAGATCCTGGTCGTGCTGGGCGTCATCATGGCCCTGGCCGCCCTCGTGGTCACGGTGACGCTGCGCGTGGAGAGTCAGGCGAAGGAGAATGTGGTGCGCAATGCCTTCGCCGTCGTCGGCGGTGCGCTGCGCGAGTACTACGAGTTCAAGGGGCAGTTTCCGCCGCAGCCGGAGCGCAATGCCGCCAATGCCCTGGCGCACATGACCCTGATGGTCCAGGAGCTGCGTTCGGTGCCGGCCGCACGGCAGATCCTCGAGAAGCTTGACCCCGCGCTGGTCCAAAGCGACGGCGGGCTCGCGGACGCCCGGTCGCTGCGCGACCCCTGGGGGACCGTGATGGACTATATCTATGTGGCGGGGAATACCTTTCCGGAGTTGATCTCGGCCGGCCCGGACCGGCAGTTCGGCACCGGCGACGATATCAACAGCAAGGGCAAGCGGTGAAGCCGGAATGAAGACTATCTCCATGTCATTGCGAGCGAAGCGAAGCAATCTCCCCTCCGTGGGATTGAGGTTGCTTCGTCGCTGCGCTCCTCGCAATGACATATCCACGTTCGTTCTCGTAGAGACGATGAGAGCGTAGAGCGTATGTCGCATCGAGCACGCAGGACAACTGGTTTGACGCTGATCGAGATGACGCTGGTCGTCGCGACGATGGCGCTGTTGGTGGGCTTCGCCGTGCCGGCCGTCCGGACCCTCGTTCGATCGTTCCACACGCACAGCGGCGTCCAGAGCATGGTCGAGGCCGCCCTGAGCTCGGCCCGGGCCATGGCGATGAGCAATCAAAGATACGTGGGCGTCCGGTTCCAGAAACTCTGCACGTCCACCAATCCGCTCGATCCGCTCCAGGACGTGCTGAACGCCCCGCAGTACATGATCTTCATCGTGCACGAAGAGCCCAAGAAACTCGGCGGCCTGGCCAACGGGTTCCGGGCCATGGACGGGATGGAGCCGATCAAGCTGCCCGACACGATGGGCGTGATGGACCTGACGGGGATCGCCAGTGACGCCGCCATTGATGAGCTGTTCGAGCTCAGTGACGCGACCACGTTCTCCATCGTGTTCGCGCCTTCGGGCAAGCTGGCGGTGCACGAGGTCCGGGTCCGCAACCGCCAGGGGGTCTACCGTCCCAACAACAGTCCCGGCTCCACGCAGATCGCCACCGATGACGTGTTCAATTCCGTGGACAACATCTGCCGGTACCGGCAGGGCATGTTCATTCAGGACGACTATTCGCCGCGCAACGGGACGAACGGGGCGGATCTCGGTTTGGGCCGCGAGTCCAGCCGAACCAGTTTTGTGATCTACGATCTGCCCACGCTGCGAGCGGCCTATGGGTCCAGGATGCCGTGGACGGCGTATCTGAGCAAGTTGAAGGATGAGGCTTTTCACGTGAGCCCGTACGCGGGAAGCCTGATTGCGTCGCGGTGAGTGACGGTTATGGCGAAACACAGCAGGCAAGCTGGATTCTCCCTGATGGAAACGTTGCTGGCCGTCAGCACGCTGGGCATCGGTCTGATGTTCATCGCCGGCACGTTCCTGACAGCGCTCTATCTCTCGACCGCCTCGACGGAGCGGACCATTGCGGCGGTGGCGGCCGACGAGGCCCTGGCCAAGCTGCGGATCTACGGCCTGGACCCGAACCATGCGAGCCTCAAGAGCGAGGGCTTCGTGCCCTACGAGCAGCTCGTGACGATCCCGGCCGAGGAGTATCTCTACCCGTCGACGCGGGAAGATCCCTCCCGGCAGTACTCCTGGTCGGCGCTCTGCCGCCGGATGGGCTCCGGCAGCCGGCTCATCCAGTGTGTCGTGTTCATCAGCCGGCAGACCGCCGGCGCCACGTATTGGGTGCGCCGGACCGGCGCCGACTGGCCGCAACTGGGGACGGCCAATCCCGATCTGTCCCGGCCCCTGCGCCTCAACCTCGTGCCGGATGCCGCCGCGACCAACGCGAACGAGGCCCTGATCCGGGACGCCGTGCCCACGGATGCCGTGGACGAGCGGGCCTTCGTCAATGACGGCTCGATCCTGGTGGACGACGCCACGGGACACACTTACCGCGTGCTGGAACGGTACGCCCACGCGCCGGACCGGGTCCTGCTGGATCGGCCCTGGACCGGCGCCTGGGCGTGGGTGATCCCCCCGGCCGCCTCCGGCGGCAGGAACCCGGCCGTCGCGGTGTACCAGCAGGTTCTGCAATTCCCGGGAAACTAGGATGCGAAAGGCCTTCACACTTCTGGAGATGATCGTCGCCCTGGGGATTCTGGCGATTGTGATGTCCTTCGCCGGCACCATCTTCCGGGTCAGTATCGACTCGCACCGGCTGGCCCTGGCCAACGCCGAGATTCTGCAAAAGCTCCGCGCGATCACGGAACAGTTGGACGAGGACTTCCGCGGGCTGCGCCGCGAGGGGGAGATTCTGGTCTTCTGGCGCGCCGCCCGCAACGGGAAGCACACCGGGCCGGGCCAGAACCCGAATGCCGAAGAGGCCTTCGATCGCTTCGACCGGATCATGTTCTTCGCCACCGGCGACTTCCGGACCTACGGCGCCGATCCCCCGGTGCGCGGCAATCTCGCCCGGATCTCCTATGCCCTGGCGAACGGTCCCGCGGCCGGTTCCTCCGAGCCGAACCGGCCCCAGATGCAGGAACCGCACCGACGGGTCCTGGCACGCACCGAGCACATCCTCGTGGCGCCGTCGGCGGCGGTGAATCCCGACGATCCGCTCGGCACGAGCCGGTTCACCGATGACGATTGGCGAAGCTGGATGAGCGGGGGGGAGTTCGATCGGATCACGCTGCGCGGCTGGGAGTTGATCGCGCCGGCGGTGAAAGCAGATCTCCTGTCGGTGATCGGCGACGTGAAGGTCGATCTGGGCGGGCGGTATACCAGCGACAAGAAAGCCACCGTCGGGGGCGTGACGGTGGACCCGGCCCAGCCCGCGTCGCTGCGCTCGTTCCTGTGCCGGGGGGTGGGGCAATTCAAGATCCAGGGCTGGAGCGATGCGGAAGGGCGCTGGATTCCGCAAGTCAATCCGAACGGCAACGCGGATCTGACGGACGACTCCGATTTCCTCCTGGACGGGTCCGACCTGCACCGGGACCAGATTCCCGGCCTGTGGTATCCGCGGGCGGCGGTCTTCGGACGCGGCCGTCAGTACCGGGAATTGAATATGGACTTCAATCAGGTCCCCGGCCTGGGACGGGCCTTGAAGTTTACGTTCACCCTGTACGACGCGCGGGGCCTCATCCCGGGGGGCCGGACCTTTACGCACATCGTCTATCTGGATAATTGACGGAGAAGGTAAATCCGAAATTCGAAATCCGAAATCCGAAACAAATTCCAATGTTCAAAGCACAAATGACTAGAACGCTGTCAGCGGACAAGACCTGCGTATGTCATTGCGAGGAGCGCAGTGACGAAGCAATCTCAAGCCGTAGTAGGGGAGAATGCTTCGCTGCGCCCGCAAGGAGATGTCGGTCTCGGATCGATCCCTCCGCGTTCGCGGTGTCGGATTTCGGCGTTCGGATTTCCACCCATGAGATTTCCCACTTGGGAAGGGTCCCCAAATCCGGCCTCTCGGGTTTGGGGACCCACGCTTTCGCCCGCCGAGGCTCGGCCCTGATCCTGGCGGTGGTCCTCACCAGCCTGCTGGCCCTCGTGGGCGTGCTGTTCATCCTGACGACCCGGATCGACAGGATGGCCACCTCGGCCACCGCGGAGAACCGGGAGCTGAACCTGGCCCTCGATACGGTCCTGGCCCAGATCCAGGAACTGCTGGTGGCGGACCTCCCCGGCGTCGGCGGCAACCAGGCGTACTACGACTATCCGGACGCCAACAACGTCTGGTTGGCGAGCGGCGCGCCGTACGAGGCGGGCGGGGTATATTTCTGGCGGCAGATCAGCAACGTGGCGGGCCTGCCGGCGTCCCAGACACAGAACGTCCGCATCCGCGTGGTGGGGGAGCGCGAGCCGATCGGCGCGGACCCGAACGGGGTGGAGACGAACGCCGGTGCCGCCGGCGATGGGGTGGGCGATGCCCGCTGGTTCCCGGTGCCCGGCGTGATGTCGAGCAAGGGACAACCGATCTATGCGGCGGTGCGCCTGATCGACAACGGCGGCATGCTCAACGTGAACACCGGCTACAGGTTCGACCCGGGCGACAACAACAAGGCCCGGGTCGACGGCCGCAGCCAGCTCCAGGTGAATGTCCTGGCCCTGGCGACCCAACCAGGACGTCCCGCCACGGCGGCCCACGAAGCGGCCCTGCTCGGGGCCCGCGCCAACAATACCGCGAGCCCGGCCGCCCTGGATCTGGCGGCCTACGAGCGGGAGGTCATCTGGCGCTATCTGGAGCGGCCGGCCGTCGCGGGCCTGGACGCGAACACGCCCTTCGCCTACACGCCCTTCGACATTTCCGACGAATTGGAGACCCGCTATCGCTTTATCCTGAACCAGACCGCGGTGGATACCCGCCTGGAGAACTGGGGCCTGTTCCGGCAGAATGCCGTGCGTACGCCCGTGGATTCCGGGGGCGCGGAGCTGCATACGTGGTTTCGCCGGGTGGCCGGCGGCGGACTCGATCCCAACTACGCGTACCGCGCCGTCGCGACCACGTACAACATGGATCGGATTCTCCTGCCGAAGACCGTGACCACCGACGCCGGGGCCCAGCTCCGCCGGATGGTGAATGTCAATACGGCGGACGAGCTGACCCTGCGGGCGGTCATCACGGCGGCCCTGGCCGAAGCGGACCCGAACGCGTTCGGGGTCGTCGAGAAGGCGATTCAAATCACGGCCAACCTGATGGATTACATCGACGACGATGATGAGATCACGGTGATCGCGGGGCTTTCCTCTCCCTACTACGGTTTTGAGAGTCCCTGCATCTACCTGTCCGAGCTGGCCTACCGGCAGACGAAGGACCCGGACACGGGCGAGTTGCGCACCTCGTATGCGATCGAGCTGTACAAGCCGTACTTCGAGGACAACGACCCGCGGCCGGGCGACTGGAAGATCGTGATCGACAATCCGGCGACCGCCGACTTCGAGCTGGACATTGCCTGGTCCGGATCGCGGCGGTTCCACGTCCTGCTGGCCGAGAATGCGGCGGCCCCGTTGACGAGGGATTACGTGGTGTTCGCCGATCCGGAGGAGCCCGTCGATACGATGCCGCTGTACGGCTACAACCGCAGGACCTATGCGACGAAAACCGTCCAGGATCTGGGCCAGGCCGCGTTCGAAGCGGGCGCCACGATCTCCCTGCAACGGCAGGTCCGGTCGGCGGGACGCTGGGTCGTGGTCGATTCCAGGAGAGTGCCGGATACCTGGATCACGGCCGACGGCGTGGCCCGCAGTCTGCAGCGGGACATCGCGCCGCACAAGTGCATTCGGCGGCTCTGGGCCTCCGAGGCCCAGACCTCGATACCGGGACTGGGCAACGCCGCCGGTAACTACATCGATACCCAGCGGCCCGAGGTCATCCAGGCGCATCCCGCCAACAAACCGCTGACCAATATCGGCGAGCTGGGCCTGATCCTGGCCCGGAACGCCTACAGCATCCCGGAAGGGGCGACCGGCGCCGAGTGTCTCATCGATCTGCGGAATCCCGCCTATCGCCGGCTCTTCAACTACCTGACCGTGATGGATCCCGCGCAGAATCCGGGCATTGCGGCCGAGGAGACCCGTATCATGGGCCGCGTCAACGTCAACACGGCGCCGGCCTTCGTCCTGGCCCAACTCCCGTGGATGCAGTATGGGGATGCCACTCCCTTCGAGAAGGCGCGGGCCATCGTCGAATTCCGGGAGAGCCGCGGCCCCTACCGAAGCATCGGCGATCTGATGCAGGTCGATGCCCTGTGCGCCCTGGCCTTCGACGGCCGGGATAATCAGCATGGCGACGTGCCGCGCGGACCGGATCTGACACCCGACACGGCCCGCGACGACTTCGAGGAACGGGACCTGATCTTCACCCGGATCAGCAACCTGGTGACGGTGCGAAGCGACGTGTTCACCGCCTACCTTCTGGTCCGGATCGGGACAAACGGCCCGCAGAAGCGGATCATTGCGATCCTCGATCGCAGCCGGGTGAACTCCGCCGACGACAAGGTCCGCGTCATCGCCCGCTACCCCGTGCCCGACCCGCGGTAGAGGGCCGGCGCGCCTCCGGCGCTAGTACCGCATTTCACAAGTACCGCGACTATGGTGAGGTTGCTTCGTCGCTGCGCTCCTCGCAATGACAGGATTGCCGCGCTCGGCAAGCCTCGCTCCTAAGAAACTGGCGGTTTGGGTGCCATGTCTACGGCTTTGCGTAGACATGCCTACGAGGCGTAGGCATGGCACCCTGGACACGGCGGGTTGCTTTCTCCTACCCGCCGCGAAGCGGCTTCGCGACTCGCAATGACATAGGGCGCCCAAGTATGTCATTGCGAGGAGCTTCAGCGACGAGGCAATCTCTACCCTATAGTCTCAGGACCTGCAAAATGCGGTACTAGCGCGGCTCGTTTGGTCTCCGTTTGTAGTGTGCTCGTAAGAGCATGCAAGAGGCCCAGGAATGGAGGGAAGCCGCAAGCAACGTCCCCTGACTTTCTATGCTCTTACGAGCCCGCTATGAACGAAGGGCAGGGCAAACGCAAAGTCGTTTGCTGTATGGGTGGCATCGTCAAGCGGAGTCTTCGGAGCTTGGCGATGGCGGATTGCCCGGGCGCAGGACCATCGCCAAGGCCTACCGGCCTTGACGCTGCCACCCCCCGGCTCTCTATGCTCTTGCGATCGCACTCGTACTGCGGTACTGCGCGTACTGCGAACCAGGGGAGTTTTTCCTTGACCCGGGAAGAGCGACGGGATATTCTCAGGGGCTATTTTTGCGTCACCGGGCGGCCGGAACGGTCGCGCGTGAGGTTGGAGGTACGAGGCTCGGGGCCTGCTTCCGGCGTCGCGATTTCCGGGCGTGTGACGCACCATAGGTGGCCTTGTGAGCGAAAAACGCGTACGGGTGGGGTTGGTCGGGTTCGGCACCGTCGGCGCCGGCGTGGCCAAGCTGATCTGTGAAGAAGGCGATGCCCTGGCCGCGAAGATGGGCGTTCGGTTGGAGCTCGCCTGTGTCGTGGACGTGGACACGCAGAAGCCGCGTCCGGTGCAATTGCCCGAGGGGGTCCTGACCGACGATCTGAACCGACTCGTGGCCGATCCCAGCATTGCCATCGGCATCGAGCTGGTCGGCGGCACCGGCGTCGCCAAAGAAATCCAGCTCCAGATGCTGCGGGCGGGCAAGGACGTGGTCACGGCCAACAAGGCCCTGCTCGCCCTGCATGGGAATGAGCTGTACCAGGCCGCCCGGGAGACGGGCCGGTGCATCGCGTTCGAGGCCAGTTGCGCCGGCGGGATTCCCATTATCAGCGCCCTGCGCACGGGGCTGGCCGCCAACCAGATCACCGGCATGTACGGCATCGTCAACGGCACCTGCAATTATATCCTCTCCAGCATGAGCGCGAAGGACGAGGCCTTTTCCGCGGCGCTGGCCAAGGCCCAGAAACGCGGCTTTGCCGAGGCGGACCCGACCCTGGACATCTCCGGGGGCGACAGCGCCCACAAGCTGGCGATTCTCGCCTCCATCGCCTTCGGCTACGAGATCGGCCTGGAGGACGTCTTCGTCCAGGGACTCGACGGCATCGCCCGGGACGACATCCGCTACGGGCGGGAGATGGGCTACTGCCTCAAGCTGCTGGCCATTGCCCAGCGCAGCCCGGAAGGGCGGATCTCGCTGCGGGTACACCCATCGTTCATCGCGACCGACTCCTCGCTGGCCCGCGTCCATGGCTCGTTCAACGCGCTCAGCGTGTTCGGCAGCGCGGTCGGTGAGATTTTCTACTATGGCCGCGGGGCCGGCATGATGCCCACCGCCAGCGCCGTGGTCGCGGACCTGATCGACGTGGCCCTGGGCAACTCCCGGACGACGTTCCAGCACCTGCGTCTGCGGCCGCGTGCGGAGGTCAAGCCGCTGGTGGAGCCGATCGACGATTCCGTGAGCCGGTTCTATATCCGCGTGATGGCCAAAGACAAGCCCGGCGTGGTCGCCCGCTACAGCAGGATTCTCGCGGATCACCAGATCAGTATCTCGGGGGCCCTCCAGCACGAAGGGACCGGTCCGTCGAATACCGTGCCCGTGGTCATCACGACGCACAGGACCCAGGAGAAAAACATGGCGACGGCCCTGGCGGAATTGACGCGGCTGGATGTCCTCAGCGGCAAGCCGGTGTGTATACGGATTGTGGATATTCCGCAGGATAAGGACACGTAGTGAAGTTTGATGGTTGATGGTTGGCTTTTGATTTGGGGGCGTCCACACGCCTCTTGCATCAACCATCAACCATCAACCATCAAAATGGCGAAGTACGTGATTATCGTTCCGGATGGTGCGGCGGACCAGCCGCTGGAGGAATTCGGCGGCCGGACCCCCCTGGAGGCGGCCGAGACGCCGAACATGGACCGGGTCAGCACGACCGGCCGGCAGGGGCTCGTGCGCACGGTGCCGGAAGGCTTCGAGCCGGGCAGCGACGTGGCCCAGATGAGCCTCCTGGGCTACGATCCGCAGCGCTACTACAGCGGGCGGGCGCCCATCGAGGCGGCGGCCCGGAGCATTCGCCTGGGGCCGGAAGACTGGGTCTTCCGCTGCAACCTGGTGACTATCGCCGACGATCGGATGGTCGATCACAGCGCCGGGCACATCTCGACCAAAGAGGCGAGCAGTCTCATCGAAGAGCTGCAGTCGCACATTGCGGACGAGCGCATCCGTCTGCACACCGGCGTCAGCTATCGGCACCTGCTCGTCTTCCGCGGCATGGAGTTCGAGGTCCGCACCTACCCGCCCCACGATCACATCGGCAAACCGGTCGAGAAGATCCTGCCGCGCGGCAAGGGCGCCGAGCTGCTGATCCAGTTGATCAACCAGTCGCAGCACCTGTTCGCCGGCCACGATGTCAACCGGGTCCGGCAGGACCTCGGGGAGAACCAGGTCAGCTCGATCTGGCTCTGGGGCCAGGGCAAGCAGGCCCGGCTGGACAGCTTCCGCCAGCGCTACGGCCTCCAGGGAGCGGCGATCACGGCGGTGGACCTGGTGCGCGGGCTGGCCAAGCTGGTGGGATTCGACCTGATCGACGTGCCCGGTGCGACCGGATTCCTGGATACGAATTACGAGGGCAAAGGGCAGGCGGCCGTCCGGGCGCTGGAGAAATACGACCTGGTGTTCGTCCACATCGAGGCGCCGGACGAGGCCGGCCACCAGGGCGACGCCCAAGCCAAGAAGACGGCCATCGAACAGGTGGACCGCTACATCGTAGGTCCCATATTGCAGGCGCTGGAGCAACGGGAGAGCTGGCGCATCCTGGTGCTGCCGGACCATCCGACGCCGGTCCGCGGCGGCGCCCATTCGGCCGAGCCGGTTCCCTTCGCGATGGCCGGGACGAAGATCAGCGGGGTCCTCCAGTCGGGCTTCAGCGAGGCGAACGCCGCCCGCGCGGGATTTCGCATCGAGAAAGGATGCGAGCTAATGGAGTATTTCCTCAAGAGTTGAGAGACGACTATGGCAATTGTGGTGCAGAAGTTCGGCGGCAGCTCGATGGCAAATGCGGAGAAGATCCGCCGGGCCGCGCGGCGGGTCATGGAGCGAACGAAAGCGGGCTACCAGATCGTGGTCGTGGCCTCGGCCCGCGGGCAGCAGACGGAGGAGCTGATCCGCGATGCGCGGGACCTCCACCCGAACCCGCCCACGCGGGAGATGGACCAGTTGCTCAGCACGGGCGAGCAGCAGGCGGCGTCCTTGTTTGCCATGGCGCTCGATGCCATGGGCTGCCAGGCGATCAGCTTCACCGGCGGACAGGTTCGTCTGCGGACCGACAACGTCTACATGAACGCCCAGGTCAAGAGCGTCGATGCCGGCTTCATCCGCCGCGAGTTGGATCACGGCCGTGTGGTCATCGTCGCCGGTTTCCAGGGCGTCGATCTGCAGGGCAATGTCACCACGCTCGGCCCGGGCGGCTCGGACACGAGCGCCGTGGCCTTGGCGGCCGCGCTGAAGGCCGAGGAGTGCGAGATCTTCACCGATGCCGGCGGCGTGTACACCGCGGACCCGATCATGTTCCAGAACGGCGTCCTGGTGGATGAGATCAGTTACGATGAGATGCTGGAAATGGCCGGCCTCGGGGCGGGGGTGCTTCCCCTGCGCTCCGTGGCGGTCGGCAAGCGCTATAACGTCAAGATCCGCGTGCGCAACAGCGACGATGACAATCCGGGAACGGTGATTACTCACGAGGTGCCTCAGATGGAAGGCGTGACGGTGTCCAGTGCGACAATCCAGAAGGATATGGCGAAGATCAGTCTGATCGGGCTCCCCAACGTGCCGGGGACCGCCGCCAAGGTGTTTGCCCGCCTGGCGGAAGCCAAGGTGGTGATCGACGATATCATCCAGACGGAGATCAGCCCCGAGAAGGCCAATATCGCCTTCCTGGTCGGGACGTCCGACCTCCCCAAGGCCAAACAGGTGGCGGAAGAGATCAAGAAGGAGCTCCGTTGCGACGGACTGTTCGTGCGCGACGACATCGCGCTGGTTTCCGTGATCGGCGTGGGCATGCGGTCGCAGTACGGCGTGGCCGAGAAGATGTTCGGCTCCTTGGCCAAGGCGAAGGTCAACATCGATTCGATTACGACCAGCGAGATTCGCATCAGTTGCGCCGTGGGGCGCGACGAGATCGAAAGGGCGCTGGAAGCGGTCTGTCTGGCGTTCGAGTTGGACAAGCCCGCCCGGCAGCGCAAACCGGTCTGAGGAACAGGGAACATAGTCATTGGCACGCAGGCGAAAGAGCAGACGTGCGCTGAGCAGGCGCAAACGAGCCGTCCTGGTCGTTCTCGGTCTGATCGGGGCGGCCCTGCTGGCTTGGCTGGACCGGGATGTCGTCGCGCCGCAATGGTCCGCGCCGTCCACCGCGCGCGGACAGACGTTTGCCACGGATTCGGCCCGTTACCACGGACAGGCGTTCCCGGTCGTCCGGATCGTCGATGGCGATACGCTCCACCTGGCCGCCGCCGATCTGGCGGACGAGACGACCAAGGTCCGGCTGGTGGGCATCGATGCCCCGGAGATGGGCACGAACCGGAGCCAGCGGATGTACTTTGCCGAGGAAGCCACAGCCCTCGCCCAGCGCCTGGCGTACCGTAAGACGGTCCGTGTTTACCTCGATGAACGCGCGGGGAGCCGGGATCGCTATCAGCGGTTGCTCGCCTACATTGCGCTTCCGGACGGCAGATTTCTCAACGAGGAGTTGCTGTCGCAAGGCTGCGTCTACGCCGACCGCCGCTTTCGGCACGGCTATTACCAGAAATACCTGCAACTGGAGGCCGCCGCGCGCGCCGCCGGACAGGGCCTCTGGAAAAATGTCACGCCGGAGCAGATGCCCCCGTGGCTTCAGAAGATGCAGTCCGACGCCCCCGCCCGCCGCTGAGTAGTGCGACTATGGGTGGTAGATTGCCGCGCTCGGCGAGCCGCGCTCGCAATGACATAGGGCGCCCAAGTATGTCATTCCGAGGAGCTTCAGCGACGAAGCAATCTCTACTCATAGTCTCCGGACTTACGAAATGCGGTACTGAGCCGCCCGCTGCCAGGGCCGCGGCCAGCCCGCCCAATAATCAATTGTCAAGCATCCTTCATCGATTCTAAAGGTTGTACTCGCGGATCTTGCGGTAGAGCGTGCGCTCGCCGATGCCGAGGATCTTGGCGGCTTTCTCCCGGTTGCCTTGTGTCTTGGCCAGCGTATCCGCGATGGCCTTCTTCTCCAGATCGTTGAGCGAGACGCCCGCCAGACTGGCCGGGGACGCGCTGGCGCCCGGCAATTGCCGGCGGGGCGAGATCTCGGGCGGCAGGTCCGGCAGATCGATCTTGGGCCGGTCGCACATCACGACCATCGTCCGGATCGCGTTCTTGAGCTGGCGGATGTTGCCCGGCCACTCGTAGCCGGTGAGGATGCTCAGCGCGGCCTCGGTGATGCCTGTGATCTTCGATCCGGTCTCCTCGACCGCCTCCTGCAAAAAGTGCTGCGCCAGGATCGGGATATCTTCGGGCCTCTCCCGCAATGGGGGCACCACGAGGTTCACGCCCCGAATCCGGAAGTAGAGGTCCTGGCGGAACGTATTTCGCTCGATGAGCTTGGTGAGGTTGTGGTTGGTGGCGCTGATGATGCGGACATCGACGACGGTCGGCTTGTTGGAGCCGACCGGCGTGACGATGCCATCCTCGATCACGCGGAGCAGCTTCGCCTGCATCGTCAGCGGCATATCCCCGATCTCATCGAGGAACAGCGTCCCTTTGTCGGCGATCTCGAACAGGCCCTTGCGGTCTGTGTTGGCGCCGGTGAACGCCCCTTTGACGTGCCCGAACAGCTCGCTTTCGAGCAGGGTCTCCGTCAGTCCGGCGCAGTTGACCGGCTTGTACGGCTTGTCCCGGCGGAGCGAATTCACGTGAATCGCCCGCGCCAGCAGCTCTTTGCCGCTGCCGGAAGGCCCCTCGATGAGGACCGAGATATTGGTCGGGGCCACGCGGCGAATCACTTCGAAGATGCCCTGCATGGCCGGACTGGCGCCTTTGATCCCATCGAAGAAGAAGGATTCCGGCTCCGGTTCGGCTTGGGCCTGCCGGGCATGAGCCGTTCGGGCCTTACGGGCGGCCTGCTCGACCAGGGTGCGCATCTGGTCGATGTCCAGCGGCTTGACGAGATAATCGAAAGCCCCTTGTCGCAGGGCCTCCTTGCAGTTGTCGATCGTGGCATAGGCGGTGATCAGGATGACCTCCGTCGGGCTGCCGTTTTGCTTCGCCTCCCGCAGCACCTCCAGCCCATCCGCCGGGCCTTCCAGCTTCAGGTCGGTGACGACCACGTCGATCCGCTGGTTGCGCAGGACCTCGATGGCATGCTCGCCCGTGTAGACCGCCAGGGCTTCGACGGGCAGCTTGCCGAGGGCTTCCACCATGCCGTCGGCGTGGTCCCGTTCGTCGTCCACTACCAGGACGACCGGTTTGGAATCTGTCCAATGACTACTCAATTCTTCACCCGCGTATTGCTCAAAATCACGCTTCCCAATCTGCCGGCGGCGCCGGCCGGAAAGAACGGCCTATCGTCACCGCTTGCATCTCCACTCCGGAAACAGGCTATTTTACGCCAGAGAGGCGTGCGCATCAAGAGGTGGCCGCGCGTTCGTCAGGGCAAACGCAAAGTCGTTTGTTGTATGGGTGGCAGCGGCAAGCGGAGTCTTCGGAGCTTGCCGATGGTTTCGCCCGTCCGCCATCGGCAAGGCCTGCGCAGAGCCTACGGCCTTGCCGCTGCCACCCGTTGACGACGTCCAGGTACTCACTCTCCGGGCTTTGCGTTCGCCCTGGCGCGTTCGTCCGGTGTCGCGGCCGGTTGCAGGACCGCCCGGCGGATGTCCGCGACGGCTTGGAGGTAGCGTCGCGCGGTGGGCTCGTCCCGGGCCTCCACGATCACCCGCATCACCGGCTCGGTATTGCTCGTGCGCAGGTGCATCCAGCCGTCGGGGAAATCGAGCCGCAGACCGTCCGAGACGTTCATCGCGGCGTTGTCGAACCGTGCGACCGCCATCTCCTGGATCTGCCGGGCCTGCTGGGCGTCGGCGCGGAACTTGTCCTTGTGCATGGAGTAGCCGCCGATCTCCTGCACCAATTGGCTGATGGTCTTGCCCGTCTCGGCCATCAGTTGCAGGATCAGGACGATGCCCACCAGACTGTCGCGGATGGGTCCGACGCGCAGGTCGATCACGCCGCCGTTGCCTTCGCCGCCGATGAGGGCGCCGTGCTCGATCATGGCGTTGGCCACGTGGGCTTCTCCCACCGGCGTGCGGATGACGCTGCCGCCGGCGCGCCGGGCCACGTCGTCGAGCATGCGCGACGTGGACAGATTGGCGACGGCCGTGCCGGTCCCTTTCGAGAACGCCTGCAGTGCCGCCAGGGCCAGGGTGTATTCCTCCCCGATGTACGCGCCTTGTTCATCGACGATAGCCAGCCGGTCGGCGTCGGGATCCTGGGCCAACCCCAGATCCGCGTGCTCCTGCTTCACGCGCCAGCAGAGCCCCGTCAGGTTCTCCGCAGTGGGTTCGGGTTCATGCGCGAACAGCCCGGTCGGCTCGTCGTTGATGGCCACTACTTCACAGCCCAACTCCGCCAAGAGGGCTTTCGTGACATCCCCGCCCGCCCCGTTCACGCTGTCGAGAACGACCTTGTACCGCCGGGCGGCGATCTGCTCCACGTTGACGAGGCGCAGCACCTGCTCGATGTGAACGCGGTAGGCGTCGCTGTTCCCGGTCACCTTGCCGCAGTGGGAGGAATCGACGAAATGGAAATGCCGGTCCCAGAAGATTCGGCGGATCTCGTTCGCCATCGCGATGGGCGGGGCCATCCCATTGCCGAGCAGTAGCTTGATTCCATTGTAGGGGAGCGGGTTGTGCGACGCCGTAATTATGACACCCCCTTGGCAACGGAACCGGCGCAACATGATGCCGACACTCGGCGTTGGGACCACTCCCAGATCGACTGCGCTGACGCCGATGGCGCACAGGCCCGCCGCCACGGCCGACAGCAGCATGGAGCCGCTGACGCGCGAATCCCGCCCGATGCAGACGGTGAACGGCCGGCCGCCGGTGTCGATACTGCTCCGCAGGAAGGTTCCGAACGCGCAGCCATACTCCGCCGCGACGATGGGGGTAAGGTTCTCACCGACCACCCCTCTCATCCCGCTGACGCTGATGATGAGACTTTCCGCCATAGCACTCACTCCGTTTCTATCGCCCCGTGATCGACTACCTGCTCCCCGGGTGGCATCGTCAAGCGGAGTCTTCGGAGCTTGGCGATGGTGGATTTCCCGTGCGCCGGACCATCGCCAAGGCCTACCGGCCTTGACGATGCCACCCTTTTGACACACGCTCTCAGGAGAAATCCCGAGGTCCGGGCCGAGAACCGGACCTCCGTGGTTATCCCGGCCGCCGGAAGGTCAGTCAAGCCCGCAGACGTAGAGCTCGTTGACGAAGTCCAGCTTGCGCAGCTCCTCGACGGTGGCCACGTCCGGCTCCTTGTCGAGACTGACCGCCAAGACCGCCTTCTGCTGCTCCGGTTTCTGGCCGACGCCCATCGTGCCGATGTTGATGCCGTGCTGGCCCAGCAGGGTGCCGACGGCGCCGATGACGCCGGGCCGGTCGTCGTTGAAGATCACCAGCACCGTGCCCTGCGGCGTCATCTCGATGTTGAAGCCGTCGATCTCGATGATCCGCAGCAGGGTCTCCCCGAACACCGAGCCGCGGACCGTCCGCGTGACCTGGCTCGTGGCCACGGTCGCACTGAAGCTCGACGCCACGTCCCGCGCTTCCGTGTTCTTGGTCTCGTCGATGCTGATGCCGCGTTCCTTGGCCAGTACGGGCGTATTGATCATATTCAGCGGCATGTCAAAATGCTTTTGCAGCAGGCCGATGGCGAAATTCAGCGTGGCCGACTGCACGTCCATCCCGGCGATGGAACCGCGATACTGGACCTGAACGTCCTTGATATTGCCCGGCGCGATGATGCCGATCAGCTTGCCGATCCGCCGCGCCAGATCGGAGTACTTGTTCACCGCGGGCGGCATCGCCCCGGCTGTCGACGGGGCGTTGACCGCGTTGCGGATCGGGCCGCCGTGGATCGCCTCCAGCAGGATCTCGGCCGCCTCGACCGCCACCTCCACCTGGGCTTCCTCGGTGCTGGCGCCCAGGTGCGGGGTCACGATGCAGTTGTCGAGCTTGGCAAACTGCAGGTTCTTCGGCGGCTCCTCGGAGAAGACATCGAGCGCTGCGCCGGCAATCTGCTTCTGGGCCAGGGCCTCGTACAGGGCGTCTTCATTGATGATGCCGCCCCGGGCACAGTTGATCAGCCGCACCGTCGGCTTCATCATGCCCATCTGCTCGGCCCCGATCATGTTCATGGTCGAGGTGCTGCGGGGCACGTGGACCGTGATGAAATCCGCCTCCCGGAAGATCCGTTCCAGGTTGTCGGTGACCTCGACGCCCACCTGCTCGGCGTTCTTGGGCGCGGCCAGCGGATCGTAGCCGAGGACCTTCATGTTGAAGCCGCGGGCCATGTGGGCCACCGCCATGCCGATGCGGCCGAGGCCGATCACGCCCAGGATCTTGTTGTTGAGCTGATTGCCCATGTACTTCTTGCGGTCCCAGGCGCCGGATTTGAGGCTCCAGCAGGCCTGCACAACGTTGCGGCTCATGGCCAGCATCAAAGCCATCGTATGCTCGGCCGCACTGAGCGTATTGCCGCCGGGCGTGTTCATCACGAGGATGCCCTTGCGGGTCGCCGCGGGCACGTCGATGTTGTCGACGCCCACGCCCGCGCGGGCCACGCCCTTCAACCGCCCGGGTTGGGACAGGACCTTGGCCGTGACCTTCGTTTCACTGCGGACAATCAAACCGTCATAGTCGCGTATGATATTCGCCAGTTCCTCTTCACCGATCCCCAGCTTGACCACGGCTTCCGCGCCCGGCGTGGCGTTGATCAGATCGATTCCTTCCTGTGCGAGCTTGTCTGTGATCAGCACTCTAACCATACCAGTCTCCCAAAAAGCCCCAACCTGTTTTTCGTCTGCAGGCCCGCCATGATGATGGCTCGCGTCGGGGAGCCTTCTCAGGCCTGTGCTGCTACCGCTCGGGCCAACGTTACGGCCCATCCGGCGGCCAGAATCACCAGCACACCTGCAACCATCCACTTCACCTTGAGCTCGGCCCATAGCCGGTCAAGGAAGTTGAAATATACGCCGAAAACCCCGACAAGCAAAGCGAAAAATGCCGTCACGACCAGCACCGAGCAGAGAAAGGCCCCGGCCGGCTGGACGTAAAAGGCGGTGAGCCACGCGCCGCGCGCGAAGGCCAGCACGCAGGTGGTCATCCCGCAGGTCGGGCAGGGCAGACCTGTCCGCTGCTTCATGCCGCAGGGACTGAAGAGCACCCCGAAATCGACGCCGGCGCGCTGCAACAGCCACAGACCGCCGAAAAACGCCAGGATGACCGACACCAGGAGACCCGCGATCGCACGCTGTCTGCCGGTGGCTTGTCGTACTACTTTGCTTTGGCTAACTTGTTGGCATTTCCCCATATACCCTGTAGAATATTGGGTGCTTATAGAAATGTCAATCGACACGGCAGGAGTACTATGTCCTTGGAGCAAAAAGACTTAAGTGAAATTCTGGAGGCGGCGGTGGTCGCCGCCCGCCTGGCGGGCCAGCACGCGCTGGAGCAGATGGGCTACGTCAAAGCCGTCAAAAAGAACGAGGGGGAGCTGGTCACCCAGGCCGACGCGCAATGCCAGAAGATCATTATTCAGCGGATCCGGGAGACCTTCCCCGATCACGGTTTCATCGCCGAGGAGGGGGAGGAGGGCCGGATGTTCAAGCGGGCGCCTTTGAGCGACCCGCCCATCTGGTGGGCCATCGATCCCATCGATGGGACGAACAACTTCGCCCATGGAATCCCGGTCTTCACCGTCAGCGTCGCCGCGTTGTTCGAGGGCGAGCCGGTCGTGGGAGTGGTTTTTCAGCCGGCCGGCGATTCCATGTTCACCGCAGTCAAAGGCGGCGAGGCCCAACTGGACGGCCGGCGGATTTGGGCCGGCGACGAGGAGATCGGCCCGCTGACGAGCGTCGGTTTGGACAGCCACTTCGATGATGCCCTGCCGGCGTGGGTCTGCCGGATCATTCAGCAGTCGCGGTTCCGCAATTTCGGGACGACCGCGCTGCACCTGGCCTACGTGGCCAGGGGCGGGCTGGTGGCCGCTCTGATGTGCACCCCCAAGCTGTGGGATATCGCGGCCGGCGTGGCGCTCGCCGAGGCCGCCGGCGCGGTGGTGACCGACTGGAAGGGAGAAAGAGTTTTCCCGATCGATCTTGACCGCTACGAAGGACAGAGCTTCCGCCTCGTGGCGGCCAACCGCAAGACCCACCCGGACATCCTGAGCCGGATCAAAGACTGAACCGATCCCGGCGGAATCGCTCTCACCCCCCGCCAGGCGGCGCGATAAGACTGCGATTGGGTGGTTGCCGGCCGCCGCGGGACATGGTATCCTACGCCCACTCGATCCGGCGGCGGATCGAGTGATGGTTGGGTAGGAATTCAAAGAAAGGACCACACCATGAACCGAACCCCCCGATCCCGGCTCGTAGCCATCACTGTCGTTGTCCTCCTGCTGCAGGCGTCTTACGCCTTGGGCCAGGTACGGCAGGAAATCCGTATCCCGGACATCATGGGATACAAGACGCTCAAGTGTGACTTCCACCTGCACACCGTATTTTCCGACGGTCTGGTCTGGCCCACGGTCCGCGTGGACGAGGCCTGGCGGGAAGGGCTCGACGCGATTTCCATCACGGACCACATCGAGTACCAGCCGCACAAGCAGGATGTCCCCACCAACCACAATCGTTCGTATGAAATCGCGCTGCCACGGGCGAAAGAGCGGGGCATTCTGCTGGTCAAGGGAACCGAGATCACGCGGGACACCCCGCCGGGACACTTCAATGCCCTGTTCATCCAGGATGTCACGCCGCTGGACACCAAGGACCTGCTGGAAGCGATGGAGGCCGCCGCCAGGCAGGGGGCGTTCATCTGGTGGAATCACCCGGGTTGGAAGCCCGAGCACAAAGGATGGTTCGACATCCACACCACGCTCTACGAGAAGAAGTACCTGCGCGGCATCGAGGTCGTCAATGGCACGTCCTACTACCCGGAGGCGCACGAGTGGGCGTTGAGCAAGAATCTCACCTTCATCGCGGACTCGGATATGCACGCGCCGTCCCCTCTGGACAAGACGACCTCCGAGAAGCACCGGCCCATGACCTTCGTGTTCGTCAAGGAAAAGACCATCGAGGCGATCAAGGAGGCTTTGGTGGCCGGCCGCACCGCCATCTGGTTCGAAAAACAGGTCCTGGGACGCCGGGAGTACGTGGAGGCCCTCTACCAGGGCGCGGTGCGAATCACCGACATCCAACGGGAGCCGAAGGTGGCCCGCTTCACGATCACGAACGATTCGGACCTGGCGCTCGAGTTGCAGCGCACCGGCAAACTCGGGCCCCAGGAAGTGATCTTGCCGGCGCGGACCTCGCTCCGGGCCAGTATCAACGTGGCGGGCGCGGAGAAGCCGGTGGAGTTGTCCTATGTGGTGGGCAATTTCCTGATCGCTCCGGAGAAAGGCCTGCCGGTGAGCCTCGTCGTTGCCGGCAGCCAGACCGCCGGCAATTGAGCCCGCGCCCGTCGCGTTACTCCCGGCTCATCGCTTCGATGAACGCAGTGGCCTCGGCGATGGAGGTCTTCATCTCCTGGATCAAGGCGGCAACATTCGTCTGGATGGAGGTCAGCTCGTCCTGCAGGGCGGCGATGGCTTGGGCGTTGAGATTGTGCTTCAGGAACAGGACCTGATCGCGGAAGGCCGCCAGGACAGGCTCGATCCGGCTCTCGGCGCGCTGCATGGCAGCGATCATCTGCGTGTAGCGTTGCTGTGTCTGGTTGAGTCTCTCCTGGCTGAGCCTTCTGAGATTCTTGTCCGTGTACTGGCTCAACTCGGATTTCCATTCCCGGAACAGGGCTTGGGCGACCTCCTGGACGCTCTCGATCCGGCCGCGCACGGCCTGTGCTCTTGACTCGCTCCGGTCGAATTCCGCCTGGAGGTGCCGGTAGATCCGCTCCAAGTCGCCCTCCTGGAAGTTGACGACGGTGCGGAACTGCTCGAGGGCGGAGGCGAATTGCTTCACGGCCTCCTGCTGAGCATCCCGGGCATCCTGCACGCGGCTCACCAGGATGTGGCGCTTCTGGTAGCCCAGCTTCTCCATCGTTCCGTAATAGACCCGCTGGCAGCCGCCGAAGACCAGGAGCGTTGCGAGGAATGCGAATCTCATGGACCGTTTCATCGTTCTCACCCTTCAATCGAATCGCCGTCTCCCATGCTACTATTCTGCGATACGGCGCCGGCGGTTCGACGGCAGAGGAAGAAACGCCCGCGCGAACTGTCCATGATTCACAGGAGTCATCGGATTTCCGGTCGCCGGTCGTCGGGCCCAAACGCCGAGCCCCGCTCGGGCGAGCGGGGCTCAACGCTTGGTGGAGGCAGGTGATAGAGAGCTGCTATCGGTAGAGAAACGATAGCGGTGTCGGTGTAGCTTGCGGCTTGAGCCTTGACCTGGGCATTGTCTGGGTTAAGTAGAAAGGTCTATCTTGTCTTGGTGAAGCCGGATCCGTCCCGATGGTCGGCGACACGCACCTCCCGGCCGGCTCCGGGTCGCTGCAGCTTCCGGGGGAAGCGGGGACGGCAGCGCCTCGCGAGCCCCATACCGGCTTGCGTGTCATGTTCTTATTGCCAAGGACCATCGTATCACCACCTTACCTTCTGCTGCAAAACGTGTTGCTCGTTGTTTTCACTGAGTAGTGCCGCAACGCGGTCGCAACATAACGCGATTTTCCGAAAACCGCCGAAATTTTTTCGGACGCACGCGAACTCGTTGTCGCCGCCCGACTTAGGTGAAAAGGAATCGTTTGCCGTCTTCAAGAAGCCCCGCGCGGCGAGGCAGTTCGGAGGTGGCGGAAATCCGCGGGAATTAAGATCCGTCCATTTGCGGTTGGGAGTTGACAGCCGGGCGGCCCGGCGATTACACTGCGGAAGATTGGCGCTTGTAGCTCAATTGGATAGAGCATCGGTCTACGGAACCGGCGGTTGGGGGTTCGAATCCCTCCAGGCGCAGTTGAAACCGCGTTACGGGCCCCGCCAGCGGCGTTTTCCCAAATCGAGTGTACAGAAAGCGGCACGCGCGAGGACCTGGAGGCGGTCTTTGAGCGGCTCAAGATACCACCGGAAGCACGCGCCGCGATCCTGGCCGCGATCGACGGGAGGGCCGAACGATGACCCTCCAAGCGATCCTGCAATTCATCACCATTCCCGGCTCGATCCTCTGCTGGCCCAAGCTTCTTCCCCTCGATAAGATCCTGTTCGGCCTCCTTCGGTTCTGCCAAAACAAGAAAGACCACGCCTGGGCCAACCCCGAGACCTGGGCCGGTTGGCTGGGATGCGACGCCCGGACGATCCGGGCCTCGGTCAAGCGGCTTGTCAAGATGGGATGCTTGACGATCGAGCAGGTGGACGGCCGGACGGCTTATCGGGTCCTGTCGGTGAAGGACAGCTTCTATCTGCGGGTGACGATCGGCATCTTGGCACGGACCGACCTGACGTTTGCCGAGCGGCTCGGTCTGGCCCTGATCTCGTTCAACACCTGCGGCAACGAAGACCACCACGGTTGGGCCGGCCAGGACAAGCTGGCCGACTGGCTGGGGTGCAGCCGGCGATCCGTCATCCGGATCATAGACGGCCTCAAGACCAAGGGCCTGATCGAGGTCCGGCGCCGGGGGCCCCGGTCGAATCAGTACAGCTTGACGCCCGCGGGGGAGGCGGCAATCGTGGCACATCATCCCGGGAAAAGATGTGACAACTTTGCGCGCCCCTATAAGACGAGTGAAAACGAAAGCTCCAAGGAACCGAAAGAGACAGACACGAAAAGGACCCCTCCTGCTACCGAAAACGCGGTTTCTTGTCTGTCTTCGCCTTTGGCTGCGGATCAAGAGGCCGCGAAAGCGGCCCTGGAAGCCATCGGGATCAGGAAGGCCACCGCGGCGGAGCTGGCCCAAAGGTCGTCGGCCAACTCGGTCCACCAGGCCATTGCCAATGCCCAGGCCGTCCAGCAGCATTCCCGGCCCGGATTCAACCTGCCTGGCTACGTTGTCAGCACGCTCCGCACGGCCGCCAAGGAGGGTCACGAGGTACGGGCCAGCAAGCTGGCGAAGCAGGAGGCCCGCAAGGCGCAGACGGCCGCCCTGAAGGCCCGCCAGCGGCCGACAATCTCCGACACGGACGCCGGCTTCCGGGAGGGCCACGTGCCACAGACTGCCGAGCAGCGGGAAGAGGCCCGCCAGCGGTTGCGGAACCGCGTTGCGCGGCAGCGGGGAGACCACCCCAGCTTGGACGTCGCCTCGCTCGCCGCGGCCAAGGAAGAGCTGGCCCGGATCAATGCCGCCTTCAAAGAGTGGCGGGCTACCGGGTGAGAGCATCGGTACTTTTCAACAGCAGAGGTGTGAAATGTCATCATGGAAACGGCGGCTACAGCGAGATCAGAAAAAGTCCTCCTCACGAGGCCCGGTCAACCGGCGCCCGGGCTGGCCGTACTTGGGCATGGACCGCGGGGAGCCATCCCTGTTCATGCCGGTGACTCTTGCGTCCGGGCAGAGTGGTCTATCTCCTGCCTGCCGGCTCCTGCTGGCAGAGTTGGCGGCCCGCAATGCCGAGGGCGGCTGGGTCCGACTTGAGCGGGATGCCCTGGCCAAACGGCTCGGCCAGAACCGCCGGGCCATTGTGAATGACCTGAAGGCCCTCGAAGCCAAGGGGCTGATTGAGGTCAGAAGCCAGGCCCCGGACCTGGACGAGTACAGAATCACGCCCAAGGGGGAGGCCCTGATCCTGGGGGTTGGCGGACGATGAGAGGGCTCAGAACCCGCCTGTTGCCGTCGGCGTATGACAAATAGGGCCGGCCAGGCCGGTCCGCGAACCGAGGCAAAAATCCATCATCGTAAACTGTGATGGGTAAAGGATTTGTTGGCGTCCGAGGCGTTTTCGGCTTGACCGTTCGGCTCAGGAAGCCGATAATTTGCTTATGGATGCACGCAATTGGGATCATAACCCAACGGAGTAGGCCAAGATGCGAAGCACAGAGGCAGGATTCGTGGACACATGCTTGATCTATTTCGACTCGGCCGACAAGACTTGGATCGCCCATAGTCTCGAGACCGACCAGGTTGGCGTTGGCGATTGTGTGGTGGATGCCCTTGTCGATCTGATGACCGGTACCCGCAACCTCCTGGAGCTCGCGAGAAGGGATAAGACCATCGCCGTCTTCCGGAAAGCGCCCCGCGAGATTGTGAGTCGCGCCAAGAAAGCCAAGCCCCTGCCCGACGTGGTTTTCCAAATCGCCCTGGAGCGGTTCACCAACAATCTTCCAAAGGGATACCGGATCGACGTCGAGGCCCCGACGCGCGGGGCATTCACCGCCAAGATCCCCGAGCCGATCGGCGCATGAGCCGGCCCGCTGTCAAGTGGGGAGATGTCCACCGCTACTTCACAAGGCGGGGATATTCCATCTACAATCAGGGGGGCGATAGCATCATTGCTGCCCCCAATGACGGCCGGCCGCGAAGCCGGAAGACGGTTCGGATTGGGCACAGATTCTCAAACCATCCAGGAGATGAGCTTCGCAATGCTCACGTGGCCGCGATCGAAAGAGCCTTCGGCGTAACCCGCAAGGATATCTTGGCTGACAGATGACAACGATGAGCCCCGGGGATAGCATCCCCGGCCCGACGCCCGGCACATACGGGCGTTTCTTTTTGCGCCCACCCCGCCCTTGACAACCGCCGGGGGGCGGGGAAAAGCCAGGGGGTCTACGGGTCGGACCGGGGGGAGATCGGCCCTCCTGGGCGGTCCTGGGGATCGGATTTCCGGCGGATCGGGGCCGAATCCTGGGATCTCGCCACGGAAGGCCCCAGCAGGGCCTACAAGGGCCGATCCTCCCAGACCGTCCCAAGGGACGGACCGTGTCCCGCGGGTGGGAGCCCGGCGAAGCCACGCGGGGCGGCGGCCACGTGGAGGGACGGCCGGGTCCGTGGGGGAGCATCGATCGGCGGCGGGCCGGTCCGGGGACAATGCCGGGCGGCAAGGCGGGGACGTCACCAGGCCGCCAAGCTCCGGTCCGGGCAATTCGATCCCCCCAGCTCGCACACGCGCGGGGATGTTGCCCCATGCCAGGTGGGGCCCACGGAAAAATTCTGCGAAAAAATCCTTGACACCGGCCGGGC
>VGYL01000002.1 GCA_016872975.1 Planctomycetota bacterium | reverse complement strand
AGGGTCTGCTTCGCATACCGATCTCGCATCGAACGGTTTGCGGCGTGCAGAGCACACCCTGCATTGGCTGAGTCTGCCCGAGGCGGATGGCGACAAGACGGTCCTGTCGCAGGGCCGGTCGTGGATGTTCCTGCATACGCTGCTGCCCCAAGAGGCCGAGATCGTCCTGCGCGGCGGGCCGGACCAGGAGGCCTGGGGCCACCCGCTCGAACCCACCGCCCAGTACAACCATCTGACCGACCGGCGACTGCGACCGCCGATCTGTCCCTGGCGGATCGAGGTCGGCGCGGGGACCCCCAACGCCAAACAGGGCGTCGGGGACCCCGACCCGAGCACCGCGGCGCGATCCCTCTTCCTGCACGTCTTCGAGATCGCGGACGAGCAGGTGCAGCAGCCGACTTCGGTCCAGCTCGTGCCGCCGGCCGGCGTCAACATCGCAGACCGCTGGCAGGTGCGCTTCCACGCGACGGGCGAGCTCACGGGCACGGTGAATGGCAGACCTCTGGCAACGACCGTCCGAATCGAATCGCAGTACCCGTAGCATGGGCGCGAGCGCCCATGAGTAGCATGGGCATCTTGCCCATGAGTAGCACGGGCGTCCCGCCCGTGGAGATAGATATGCTCTTACGAGCACACTACAAACGGGCGATGCCATAACGGGGATCGGGTGGCAGCCCCAAGGCCGGAAGGCCTTGGGGATGGTGCTTTTGCGTCAGTGAAACAAATTCTGAAAGGTGGCAGGTGTATGAGACGCCGCAGGTTTCTTTCATCCCGAGAGTGCCTGGTGTTGGTGTTGGCGGTATTGGCCTCCTGCGGCCATGCCGCGAGCCAGTCTTCAATCCGCAATCCGAGATCCGCAATCCGCACCTGGCAGCCCCTGGGCCTGTCCGGCGGCGGGGGCATGTTCGCACCGGCCATCTCCCCGGCCGATCCGAACCTGATGATGCTCAACTGCGACATGAGCGCCGCCTACCTCTCCGAAGACGGCGGCCATAACTGGCGGATGATCCACCACGCCCAATTGCGGACCGACACCCAGTGCCGTCCGGGCTTTCACCCCACCGATGCCAACGTGATGTACGCCTCCTCCAGCGGCCGTCTGAAGGTCAGTCGGGATCGCGGCCGGACCTTTGCGCCGGTCGGCGACCTCAAGGACTCCCTCTCCGGCGAGATCGCGATCCACCCTTCCGATCCGCGTCTGCTCCTCGTGGGCACCCGCAGTGGCCGGTGCCAACTGTCGCGCGATGCGGGCCTCACGTGGACTCCCTGCCCAGGTCCGCAAGGCCGAGTCGTGGGGTTCCACTTTGTCCCCGCAGGGCGAGCGTCCCCGCTCGCCTCGGAACTCGTGCGGGGACGCACGACCTACGAAGAGCATACGATGTTCGCAGCCACGGACCGGGGCATCTGGCGCAGCAATGACGGCGGGCGGACCTGGGCGGAGAAGACCGAGGGACTGCCCTGGAAGGAGATCCAGGGCTTCGCCGGCGGCTCCGACGCCACCGGCACAATGCTCTATTGCACCGTCACCAGCAAGCTGGAAGACGGCATCCTGCGCGGGGGCGTCTACCGCTCCCGGGACCGGGGCGAGACCTGGGAATCGGCGATGGGCCGGGGCATCAACCTGGGCACGACCAAGGCCGACCAGTGGTCGTACGGTCCCATCGCCCAGTACCGGCAGATCCTGACCACGGATGCCAGACCGCTCACGGTGTACGTCCTGAATACCAGCACCGGCTTCCATCCGCCGCACCATGAGACCGTCTATCGCAGCGACGACGGCGGCGGCACCTGGCGGGCCACCTACTTCCAGGACCCACGCTTCAAAGAGTACAACGTCGCGCCCAACTACGTGACCGCCTCGGCGGGCCAGTCGTACAAAGGCGGCGACACGCCCTTCGGCGCCGCGATCTGTAACAGCGACCCCAACCGCCTGATCCTGGTGTGGAGCCAGTCGTACATCACCCACAATGGCGGCGCCACGTGGTTCAACGGCGACACCTATCCCGCCCCCGGCCAACAGCCCGGGCCTGGCTCCGCGTGGGCCTGCACGGGCCTGGTGGTCACGACCACCTGGAACTACTACCTCGACCCGTTCGAAGCCAACCGCCATTACATCGCGTATACGGATATCGGCTTCGCCCGCTCCCTCAATGCCGGCAGAACGTGGATCTGGTGGGACAAGAACACCTGGGCCCCCTGGCGGAACACCTGCTACGAGATCGCCTTCGATCCCGAAATCCCGGGCAAGATGTGGGGGGCGTTCTCCAACGTGCACGACATCCCCAACGACAACATCATCTCCGAGCGTCACGGCCATAACGGTCCCGGCGGCGCCTGCATTTCCCGCGACTTCGGCGCTTCCTGGAAACCCGAGGCCCAGGGCCTGCCGCTGCGGCCGGTCACGTCCATCGTCCTGGACCCGCGCAGCCCGAAGGACGCCCGCGCCCTCTACGCCGGCGTCTTCATGGAAGGGGTCTACAAATCGACCGACGACGGCCAGACCTGGACCCTCAAGAAGACCGGCCTGGGCCATCCGCTGAATATGCGCGTCTCCCGCGTGCTCCTGCACGCCGATGGCACACTCTTCGCGATGATCTGCGCCATGCGGCCCGCTCAGGGCAAGCCGCTCGTGAGCGAAGGCGTCGGCCTGTACCGCTCCCGCGACGGCGCCGAAACGTGGGAAAAGGTCAACGCATCGCAACTGTTTCTCTATCCCAAAGATTTCTCCGTCCACCCGCGCAACAGCAACATCATCCTGGTCGGCGTCTGCGACGCCGGCGGCGGCGACCAATCCGGCGGCCTCTGGCGCACGACCGACGCCGGCCAGACGTGGCAGCGAATCGGCCGTCAGGCCCGCCAGACCTTCGGCGGCTACTTCCACCCGAAGCACGAAGACTGGATCTATATGACCCTCACCGAAGGCGCCCCCGGTGCGGGCCTGTGGCTCTCGCAGGACAACGGCCAAACCTGGCAAGCCTTCGACGCCCTGCCCTTTTCGAACATCCAGCGTCTGACCTTTGACCCCGCCGACGACAACCTGCTCTACGTCACCACCTTCGGCGGCAGCATCTGGCGCGGCCCGGCGGTGCCAGCCCTTCGGTAGAGTGCGTTCAGGTCCTCAAACGCACTGCATCGCGTCTGGCCACCCTCCTCAACCCGGGTGGGCCCCTACGGTACATGTAGAACGCTGTTCGGAGTTCCACATTGTGCGTGGCGTTTGGAGTTCCGCCTTCAGGCGGGTCAAACAGTCCGGCCCTCCTTTTCCCGTCCGCATTTACAGAGTCGAGCCGGCCGCGCCGGAAGACTCTCAGACCCGCGTAAGCGCGGAACTCCAAACCGCCTCGTCGCCGAACACCCCATTGCCCTACGCCGCATTTTCCCGACGTTGCGTGGGCTTGACGGGGGTGGTACAATACCCGGAGTTAGAGGTGCGTTCATCCGATGTCGATGGGCAAAGACAACATGAAGACAGAAATCTCAGTACCCAATCCGATCTACGAGGCAACGGAGCGGTTGGCCCAAGAGCTCGGCATGTCGCTGAGTGAGTTCTATGTCGCGGCGCTGGCCGCCTACCTGGCCGCCTACCAGAACGGCGACGTGACAAAAAGGCTTGACGAGGTCTACACGAAAGAGAAGTCCCAACTGGAGCCGGAGTTGGTCGCGATTCAGATTGCCTCCATCAGCAACGAGAAATGGTGATCCAACGGGGAGAAATCTGGTGGGCGGGTCTGCCCGAACCTGCGGGATCGGAACCGGGCTATCGCAGACCGGTTCTGGTGCTCCAGTCTGATGACTTCAATCGCAGCCGGATCGCGACCGTGATCGCGCTCGTCATCACGTCCAATACCAGGTTGGCTCAAGCACCGGGCAATGTGTTCCTCCCCCAGAAATTGACCGGACTCCCAAAGGACTCGGTGGCCAACGTATCCCAGATCATAACGGCAGACAAGACCTGCTTGACCGAGAGGATTGGCACCCTTCCTCCGAACCTGATGGAGCAGATCGAAAAGGGATTACGTCTGGTCCTGCACCTGCGGTAGTCGGCAGGGTAGGTTCTTGACCCGCGCGTAGATCTTCCTGCTACAAAAAGAAGCCAGGGAGACATAGAAGGAGGCAGAAACAGATGACTATCTCTCAGATAACGGCGAGTTTATCCGGATCGCGCCCGCGTGTTTCGCGACGAACGCTCCTGAAGAGCTCGGCGGCCGTGGCCCTGGGGGCGACACTGCCATTGACGGGCGGCACGGCCGGGCAATCTGTGCCCGATGCGTCTGGTAGCCCGCCGGCGAAAGGCAAGGTCATCGACTGCCATGCGCACCTGGTGCACCACAGCCGGGCGACGTGGGAGGCGGATGATCGCAAGCTGATCGAGGCGGCCGACAAGCTGGGGATCGACCAGTTGTGCTGCTCGATGCTGACGCCGAAGCGGCCGGCGACCGCGGAGGGGTTTCGCCAATGCAACCAGTGGACGGCCGAGGCGATGCGGCGGTTCCCCGGCCGGGTGCTCGGGTACTGCTACGTCAACCCCGGCTACGGCCCGGAGGCCTTGGACGACATCCGCCGGTGCGTCGAGGAGCGTGGGTTCATCGGCATCAAGCTCTACAACGAGCACACCTGCACCGAACCGGTGGTGTTTCCCGTCGTCGAGCTGGCGATCGAGCTGGGCGTGCCGATCCTGCACCACGCGGGGCACTCCCACTACTTCGTCGAGGACCAGCCGCACATGTCGGACAGCGGACATTTCGCCGAGCTGGCCCGCCGGTATCCCGAGATGATGCTCATCTGCGCCCACATCACCGGGGGCGGGGATTGGGAATGGACGGTCAAGGCCGCCCGCCACGCCCCGAACGTCTATCTCGACACCAGCGGCAGTGTGACCGACGCCGGCTCGGTGGAGATGGCGGTGACCACGGTCGGCGCGGAGCGGGTCGTGTTCGGCTGCGACATGTCCATGACCGCGGGCGTGGGCAAGATTCGCGGCGCGAACCTGAGCGCGCAGGACAAAGGGAAGATCCTGAGCGGGAATATGATGAGACTCCTGGGGAGGCGGAAATCATGATCATCGACGTGAATGCGTATCTAGGCCCTTTTGCGTTCCGGCGGCTGCGGCACAACACGGCGGCCTCGCTGCTGGCCTTGATGGATGCCAAGGGGATCGACAAGGCGGTCGTCTCCAGCGCCGCGGCGATCACCTACCGCAACGCCCAGGCGGGCAACGAGGAGTTGATGGAAGAAGCCTGCCGCCACCGCGACCGGCTGATCCCCTTTGCGGTCCTCAACCCCTTCTACGCCGGGTGGCAGGACGATCTGAAGATCTGCCATGAAGAATTCGGCATGACGGGCCTGCGCCTCTATCCCAAGTGGCACAACTACGGGCTGTCCGACGCCTGCTGCGCGGAACTGATCGCCGCCGCCACGGAGCGAAACGTGGTGATTTCCATCCCCCTGCGCGTGGAGGACAACCGCCAGCGGAGTTGGCTGCTGAACGTCCCCGACGTGCCGCAGGCCGAGATCGTCGCGCTGGTGAAGGCCCACCCGCAGGCCCGCTTTCTCCTGCTCAACGGCGCCGGCTACGTGTCCTCCGCGCTGGGCCGCAAAGACAACGGCCTGCCACCCAACTACGCCATCGAGATTTCGCGTCTGACCGCCGTACTGGCGAACGAGTTGGGCCAACTGCTCACCAACCTGGGTCCCGACCGGCTGGTCTTCGGCACCGGCATGCCCTTCAACTACCCCGACCCCGCCCTGGTGAAACTGGAAGTCCTCGACACCCCCGAGCCGGACAAAGAGAGAATCCGCCACCAGAACGCGGCGACCTGGCTGCGGTTGTGACGGGGCTGCGTCTCTGACCTTGGGCCTTTTTCGCATGGGGCCCGAGCAGCAACTGTAGGGTGTGCTGTGCACACCTTCTGCATCTTACGAGGTGACTTGTGGACGTTGCAGATCAAGGAATCCCGCCTGAAAGGCACCGGCGGACAGCGGGCCGGATACGGACAATGCACCGCTTCGATTGTCTCGAAAAGACGAGGACAAGAACCGCAAAGACCGCTATAATATTGCTGTGGTACAAAGGAGCAATTCGATGAAGACAGAAACAATCGAAGCGGTCTACGAGCATGGGAGCTTTCGCCCCGTTGCCCCTGCCGACGTGGAGCTTACGGAAGGCCAGAAGGTGCGTCTGGTGGTCCAACCCATTGAGGAACCGGGCGACGTGCTGGCCCTGGCAGCGCGAGTCTATGAAGGACTCACGGACGAGCAGATCGATGCCATTGAGCAACACATGAGGCAACGATAGGAGCTTCATGGTGGAAATCCAGTTTTCCCGTCATGCACGAAGAAGGGCGGCTCTGTACAAGATTCCCCAATCCCTGGTCGTCGCTCTCCTGAAGGAAAGGCTCCTACCTCCAGGCAGACACGAGATCGTCGAGAAGGTCGAAGGCTTCCGATATCCACTGAAGATTGTGGCCGCCGTGGAAGGTGATAGAATAACCGTGATAACGAACTATCCCTGGAAGAAAGGACGGACCCCATGAGGGTACATTACGACGACGAGGTCGATGCCCTGTACTTGGAGTTGGGCAATGAGACGCCGGAAGGGGTCGTGGAAATCACGGAGGGCGTCAATCTGGACACGACCGCGAACGGCAGAATCGTGGGCATCGAGATTCTGGAGGCCTCCAAGAAAATCGACTTGAAGACAATCCTATCCTACAGGCTGGAGTTCGACAAAGACCTGATAACCCAGAAGACCGCATAGAATCAGCGACAACTCCCGGGTCCGCGAAGGTCCCGCGCAAGAACGACTGTGGTGGCATGGGGTTCGCCCGCTCGCCTTCTCCTGCATTTCCATCTTTACAATGCACCAGTGATCCTCTACTATCAAGCATCAACTGATGGACACGTCAGATCTTGAACCGGCAACTTCTGCTGGAATCTGACGCGGTGTGGATTCAGAGAGACAGATGGTTGTGATAGGATTCGGGGCATCACATGGCTGATCGAGGCTCGAAACTCCTTCGTGATCTCACGGATCAGGACATCCAGGGTATCGAAGCGATTGATGCTCTTCGGCGGTTTGCCAGCGAGTTCGGCTGGCGCCCCAGCGATCAACTCGACCGATACCCTGGCACGGAGCGGTTCTGCAACGGACACTTGGTGGTGGAGCATGGCTTTGACCGGACCGCCGTCATCTCCTTCCTACGGACAGATACTCCGTACATGGACCTCACCGTGTCAGAGCGTCGAACGTTGCTTGAACTTTCGTACAACAACTTGGTGGATTGGCACTTGCTTCCCGAGGGGCGCGGGATGCGGGTGGTATTCAATCGGACAGACCCACCGTATGACCACTTCTTTCCCGCAACCCTGTCAGAGGACGTCTGGCGGGCAGATGCTTTTGATCGTCTGACAGGCAACCGCCCAAATCCCAACGTCAAGGCACTGGATGATGCCCTCATCGCTACGGTGTCATTCTGGAAGCGTGCGGTTCGAAGCGACTTGGGTAATCGCGTCGGCTTGCCACAAGTCTCTGCCCTGATCAATTCCGTCATCTTGGTCCGCGCTCTTGAGGACTACCGAAATCGTATGCAGCCGTTGGAGAAGGGGCTGCTCATCTCGCTGCTCAGCGGACTCCCGCCGGCTCGGAGGAACGCAAAATCTCTCATCTATCTGGCGTTTGAGCGCATGGGTCAAACGAATCTGCCCGACTGGCTCAAGGAGATTCTTGACCAACTGGATGTCTTCGATGCCTGGGACGCCGAGTCCTTGCAGGATCTGGCTCGCAATTTCTACTGGAGTCGGTATTCTCCCTATAGGTACAACTTCCACCTGATCTCCAAACACGCGCTGAGCCGCATCTATGAGCACTATGTCTCGGTCCTGCGTGACAACAGCCCGTCGGACCTGATGCTATTCCGAGAACTCCCCGAGGAACTTCAGAACAAGGACCTTGGCAGTGTCTGCACTCCACAGTACGTTGCACGGTTCTTCGCCCGATATCTGAGAGAGCATCGAACACCACGATCGTTCCGTGCGCTACGTACGATGGATCCGGCGTGCGGATCCGGCATGTTTCTCCGGACATTACTGGAGATGCAGTGTGATCCGGCCAACGAGACCTTCTCAACGGAGTCAGTTCAGGAATCGTTCGCGAACACACATGGGATTGATGTTGACCCCAACGCGTGTCAGGCAACGCGACTTTCCCTATCTCTCCTGCATTTGGTGCTAACCGGCAGGTTTCCCCCGACGTTGAACATTGAGGCGGGCGAGGCCATCCAACGTCTTCGGCAGCACCCAGACTGGATGTTCGATGTCGTTATCGCGAATCCGCCGTTCGTCAAATGGGATGGGCTCTCGACCACAATTCGCGAACGACTGTCGTCGTATATGCCGGAACAAGGTCTGGGAAAACAAGACCTCTATCTCGCGTTCTTGAAGGCAGCAATCGACCACACTGCACCAGGCGGGATGGTCTGCTTTGTCTTGCCGCACAGTTTTCTCCTTTCAAAGAGCGCGTCACAACTCCGCCAACAGATATCTGAGACGTTCACTATCAGAGTACTTGCCGATCTCTCAGAAGTACCGGTCTTCGAGCAGACTGGGGTGTATGTCATCCTCCTTATCGCGGAACGAACGAGCGAGCGCCACATCCCCGCAACTATTGTGAAGTGCCAGGAGTTCGTGGGAGCCGCGCTCCAAGACGCTCTGGCAGGCCGGACCATTGCGAGTGATGGATACCGAGTCTTCGAAGCGGGCCAGGACAACTTTCGCCGTGACCGTTGGCATGTTCTCCGCCCAGAGGAAACAGCGCTCCAGAATGCCATCGAGCTACATCCTCGTCTCGAACAGTTTATTGAGGTGCGACAAGGGCTTGTCACAGGCGCGGACGACATCTTCGTCCTGCCATCGCGGGATTGTCCCAAGGGCGAGCGAGATATCTGGCGTCCTATCCTTCCGGATCGCCAAATGGTGAGGTTTGGTGTTCCGACAAGGCCGACAACGGTAGTCTTCCTGCCCTTTGGTCCAGATGGTGAACAACTCAGTGAGACCGACCTACGCAAGAGCTACCCGGAGACCTGGAAGTATTTGAGCAAGTCGAAAGATCGGCTGGCGGGTCGTTCCAGTGTGCGACGTGGAACGGTCGAGTGGTGGAAACCCGAACGGCCGCGTTCACCTGACAAGATGTTCGTACCTAAGATCGTCACGCCACATCTGGTCCTGCTACCGCGATTCGGTATCGACACGGAAGGCAGGTACGCTGTCTCACACTGTCCATATCTGGTCCCCCGCTCTGGTAAAGGAGGGTTGTCCCTGCTCAAAGTCGTATGCGCTGTAATGAACTCTGCAATCGGCCACTGGCAACTCGCCTCATCATCACACAAGTACAAACGGGCTTACCTGATGCTGGAGGTCAAGACATTGCGTGACTTCCACATACCCGGACCCGCCTCGCTTCCGGCTCCGTTGACGCGAAAGATCGTGGGACTTGTGGACACACTCGCCAGTTCGCCGGGCAATCCCAAGGTGATGGGGGATTTGGATAGAGCCGTCGGTCAAGCATTTGGCCTTTCGGAATCGCAACTGTCCCTTGTTGGCATAGGCGACTAAGACTATGGCGTTGATCACGGTGCCAGAGCGGAATCTGCGCCAGCGTTCGAACACGCTGCATGAGATGTTCATTCCGCTTCGCGAAGGAGACTCGCGTGTGGCAGTTCGCTATGCGAGGTCCGGCCCTGGAGGTGCGATCAGACTTGTCGCAACCGATGAGAAAACGGGGGGCTCCATCCGTACTGAAGAGAGCTTCCGGACTTCAATACAAGGGCTTCGTTGCCGCTACTATGAGTCGTGGCGGGCTTCTGCGGGTGACACCTTCACGCTCGAGCGCGCATACTTCACATTGTTAGCGATCTTGCCTGCGGCACACAAGTACGATGAGTTACTCTGCATTCATACTGACCCGGCCGACACCGACGACCTAAAACAGGGGCCGCACCTCCATATATCCTGCGCTCCCGACCCGATGCGCCACTGCCATTTTCCCCTTGCGTTTGGCTTCTTGGAAGTAGTCCTAAGGGACTGCGACACCCTAACGCGCGCGATGCAACGGGCAATCCGCGTAGTGGCAAGAGACGTGTTGCCAAGATACAACAACCGATAGGAGCCCCAACGAGAGGAGTCTGCAGGGCAACATGTTGAGCCGTCGACGGTACCGAGGCAAACGCCAAACAGATCGGGCAATGCAATGAAAGGACGATCAATCAATTATGCGATTTGCATTGACGGTTTCTCTGGTCGTTGGGATGTGTGGAGTTGATGCGGCGGCGGCGGCACAGGAGCCGCTGGTGGTGACGGTTTGGCCGGGGGAGGCGCCGGAGGAGCCGGGGACGGTGGGGGCGGAGAAGACGCGGCCGTCGCCGAAGTCGAGCCGCAAATATGTCGAGGTGACGGAATCGACGACACTGGTGACCAATGTCACCCGGCCGACGCTGACGATCTATCGGCCACCGAAGGATCAGGACACCGGAACGGCGGTCCTGATCTGTCCGGGGGGCGGGTACTGGGACCTCTACTGGCAACTGGAGGGCGAGGAGGTGGCCGCGTGGTTGAACTCGATCGGGGTCACCGGGATCATCCTCAAGTACCGCGTGCCGCGGCGGCCGGATGAGGTCAAGGGCGAGCCGGCCCGGCGGCCGCTCCAGGATGCCCAGCGGGCGGTCAGTCTCGTGCGGAGCAAGGCCGGGGAATGGGGCCTCCAGCCGCAGCAGATCGGGATGATAGGCTTCTCGGCGGGCGGGCATCTGGCCATTGCGACCGCGACGAGCTTCGAAAAGCGGACCTACGCACCGGTCGACGACGTGGACAAGATCTCCTGCCGGCCCGACTTCGCCATCGCGGCCTATTCGGGCTATCTCAAGGCAAAGGACAAGGACGAGATCGCCTCGGGTCTGCGGATTCCCGCCGGGACGCCGCCGATCTTCCTCGTGCACGGCGGGGCCGATATCATCAGCCCGCCGGAGCACAGCGTAACGATGTTCCTGGCGCTGCAAAAGGCCGGCGTGCCGACGGAGCTGCACATCTACGCCACCGCCACGCACGACTTCGGCGTCCGCCCGGTGAATCATCCATGCGCCGCGTGGACCCAGGCCTGCGCCAATTGGCTGCGATACCAGGGGTTTCTCAAAACACCGGGGGGCGGGAATTCGAATAGCGAAGTCCGAAATTCGAAACAAATTCAAAATTCAAAGCACGAATGACCGAAACGCCTGGGCCGGCCGGGGGCTCCGTCTTGACTCTGGGTCCTTTGGATTTGTCGGTCTCCCGCTTTCGCGGTGTCGGATTTCGGATTTCCGCCGTCGCGGTGGTCTCGGGGGGTCATTCGCCGAGAGCGGCGAAGGTAGGCTGGTAGCCATTGCCGGCGTTGCAGGTCAGGGCCATGACGGCAGGGCTGGTCGGGACATCGGCCCGCAGGGAATCGACCACGGTGCAGGTGATCACGAAGCTGGTTTGTCCGTTCGACGCGGAGGCCGAGGTGATCGTGTAGGCCTCGTGGGAGAAATATGTGCCGTCCAGGTCGCTGTCCATGATGCCGAGTTCTGCGAGGCTCGGGGCATCCGCGAAGCTACCTTTCTCCGTGCCGTAGGTGCGCAGGGCCCGAGCGATGGTTCCCATCGCCATTTTGGCTTCAGACCACTTCGTGGCATCGGTGCGGCCCTTCATCATCGGAATCGCCGCGGTGACCAGAATGCCCACGATCAGCACGACCACCAGGAGTTCAACAACCGTGAATCCTCTGTAAGTCTTTACCATTCGACAGTCCGCCGCACGAGTCTTCGTCGGTGGCCGGTTTCGAATCCGTCCCGGGAAACGCCCTCCCTGTCAGAGTGTGCCACAGGTCTTGTCGGCTAATTCGGGGCAGATCTTGAGTAACAGGCCCAGCCGATATCGGACGTAGCCGCGCCCCCGGCGGCGGGAGTCTTTGCGTGGACGTCGTGGACAGAATGGACGAGGTGGACGACGTGGACTTTGTGGACCTCAGGGAATGTCGCTCCCGTCCACGGGGTCCACGCCGTCCACATTGTCCACACAGCGAAGCACCAGGCCGGCTTTTATCGGCCGTCCGCGACGGCCCTGCCGTCACAGGGTCCAGGGCTTGCGGTAGCGGTAGTGCAGCAGCTTGTTCGCGTCCCTGTTGTTCGTGATGCGCTCGGTCTTGGGGTCCCAGTCCAGGCGGGACTTCGTCGCCAGGGCGATGTTGGCCAGCAGGGCAAAGGTCGTCGAGCGGTGTCCCGTCTCCATGTCGCAGTTCGTGCGCTGCCGCGATTTGACGCAGTCGACGAAGTTGCGGATGTGCTGGACGGTCAGGTCGACCCCCTTGACCCCCGGCTTCTCCTCGGACGCGATGCGCGGTTTGGCGGGCTGGAACTGCCCGCCGGGCGAGGCGACGAGCTTATAGCCGCCGGCCTCCGAGCCCGCGTACAGGTTGCCGAGCGTGCCGCGGAACTCGATCTCGCCGAACTCCAGGGGCGCGAGCCCGTTGGCCTCGTACTGCCCGAAGACCAGCAGAACGCCGGAAGGCAGCTCGAAGATCACTTCCATCGTGTCCGGGATCGTGCGGTCGTCGTCGATGGCGAACCGGCCCCCGTGGGCCGAGATCGAGATCGGCGCCTCTTCTTTCAGGACCCAGCGGATCGCGTCGCAGTAGTGGACGCCCCAGTTGGCCACCTGCGACGAGTAGGCCTCCCACCAGCGGAACTTGTACAGCGGGATGTTGTCCCGGTACGGGCGCAGCGGGCGCGGGCCGAGCCACAGGTCCCAATCCAGCTCCTTGGGCGGGGTCGTGTCGGGGTACTTGCCGATCCCGGCGGGGTCCATGTTGCTGACACGATAGGCCCGGGCGACCGTAATCTTGCCGATCTTGCCTCCCTGCATCTGTTTCGCCAGCTCGGCGTATACCGCCGACGAGCGCCGGTGCAGGCCCACCTGGACGACCCGCTGGTACTTCGCGGCGGCCTCGACCATCTTGCGTCCCTCGTGAATGGTCACGGACAGGGGCTTCTCCACGTACACGTCCTTGCCCGCCTGGCAGGCCTGGATCGTCTGAATCGCATGCCAGTGGTCCGGCGTGGCGATGACCACCGCGTCGATATCCTTGCGGTCGAGCACCCGGCGGAAATCCTTGTACCGGGCGACCTCGCCGGCGAACTTCTCGCCCATCTTCGGCGCCCGCGCGCCGATGGAATCGATCACGGCCTGGCCGACCTGGCTGTAGTCCCGGGAGAGGTAGGGCTCATAAACGTCGCACAAGGCGACGATGTCCACATCGTTCTGGGCCATGAATCCGTGGAGCAACTGCGTCCCGCGATTGCCCACGCCGATGAATCCGACGCGGACCTTCCCATTGGCGCCCAACACCGGGCGCGTGACCGGCGTACCGAGCAGATTCAAGCCCAGCGCCACCCCGGCGGTCGCAGCGGTCGAACGATGGAGAAACTGGCGGCGCGTGGTGGCACGAGAATCGATGGTCATGGCATTACCTCCTATAAGGGTCCTTGTCAGCGCCGCCATCGTAGCAGGCCCGACTGCACCGTGCAAGCTTGTACATTTGCAGCTTCCTCTTGCGGACGGGGGACGTTATGCGGTATAAGTGGGCCTCCCATAAGGGACAGGTACCGGAGTTATTAGAGAGTTGAACATGGCCAATTCGAACCTACGACTGTACTGGAAGAATGTCACCGCCGCGGCGATCGGCAAGGAACATGGGATCACGCCCGCCGCGTTTCGGAAGCTGGCGGGGCGCGTCCGGAAGGCGGTGGCCCGCGTGAACCAGGAGCGCGAGGCCGGGGCCACCCCCTACCGGGACCTGCCGCGCAGCAAGAAGCATCCGCAGGCGGTCAAGGACATGGTGGCCCAAGTCCGCAACGGCTGCGAGAACCTGGTGGTGCTCGGGATCGGCGGCTCGGCGCTGGGCAACATCGCTCTGCAGACGGCGCTCAACTCCCCTCTGCACAACCTGGACGAGGCGCAGCGCCAAGGGCCGCGTCTGTTCGTGCTGGACAACATCGACCCGGTGCAGTTCGGGGCGTTCCTGAAATGGGCCGAGAAGGGGCTGGACCGGACGGTCTGGAACGTCATCAGCAAGTCGGGAGAGACGGCGGAGACCGCCGCGCAGTTCATGATCGTGCGGCAGATGCTGCTCAACAAGCTGGGTCACGACGGCTACCGGCGACAGGTCATTGCCACGACCGACGTCTCGCGCGGGGTGCTGCGGCGGATCAGCGCGAATGACGGCCTGCGGACCCTGGTCGTGCCGGAAGGCGTCGGCGGACGCTTCTCGGTTCTGAGCCCAGTAGGCCTGTTCAGCGCGGCGATGTGCGGAATCGATATCGACCTGCTGCTGGCCGGGGCGCGGGCGATGGACGCCCGCGTGAAGTCCGAGGATCTCTATGCGAACCCGGCCGCCATGATTGCGGCGCTCAACTGCCACTACTACCAGGAACGCGGCAAGAATATCGCGGTGATGATGCCGTACAGCTTCCAACTCAAGGACCTGACGGATTGGTACCGCCAGCTCTGGGCCGAGAGCCTGGGCAAGGCACAGGACCGGAAAGGCCGGGCCGTACACGTGGGTCCGACGCCGGTGAACGCCCTGGGCGCCACCGACCAGCACAGCCAGATCCAGCTCTACCGCGAGGGCCCCAATGACAAGCTGTTCACGTTCCTGGAAGTGGAACGGTTCAGCCGGGAGATCACGATCGGTCCTGCGCCTGCGGGGGCATCCGAGGTGGAATTCCTCGCCGGCAAGACGCTGGGGGCACTCCTGAACAGTGAAAAGCAAGCCTCCGAGTACGCCCTGCTGATAAACGAGCGGCCGTGCCTGACGATCGTGTTCCCCGAGATCACCGCCTACACGGTCGGCCAGTTCATCTACCTGTACGAGGTGGCGACCTCGATTGCCGGCGTCCTGCTGGACGTCAATCCCTACGACCAGCCGGCGGTAGAGCTCGGCAAAGAGGTCACCCGGGCCCTGGAAGGCAAGCCCGGCGCGGATTACGAAGACCTGGCCCGCGAGGTCCAGTCGCCGATGAAAAAGGATCGCGAGTATCTCGTGTAGCGCCGATTCCGCCCCAAGAACCTCGTAGGTGGGGGCAGCATGACGCCTGGTTCGTAGCGTGCTCGTAAGAGCATAAACTTCCCCGTTTGGAGTTCCGCCTTATGAGTTTTGACGAGCAACTTCGGTAATGGCCGCGCGGGCCGCTCTGGGCGTAGGTCGTGCGTCCTCGCACGACATCTTCGGCGAGCGGGGACGCTCGCCCTACGAAGAGCGCCCGTGGCCGGGCTCTGATTACCGAACTTGCCCGCCAAAACTCATAAGGCGGGTCTGACAGTCTTGCGGCGCAGCCGGCTCCATATTTGAACGCAGAAGAAGAAAGGAGGGTCGGACTGTTGGACCCGCCTGAAGGCGGAACTCCAAACGCTCGTCACCAAGGTGGTGGGGCACATGGAATTGCCCTGAAAAAAAGTCTTGCCTTCTTTCGGCCGATAGGTATACTTGTATTGACTATGGGTACTCGGGGCACAATTCGTTCCTTCCTCCCGGGCCTTGCGGGCCTGCGCACCCTGCTGCTGCGCCGCTAAGGCGCAGAACAGAAGAACACCCACAACTCGTTATCCCTCCCGTACTTACGCAAAACCGTGGCGTTTTGCCCCTCGTTCGGGCATAATACGCGGCAAGTGAAAAGGAAGAAGTAGAAAGGTGAAAGGGGCTGCGGCCCGCACACGATCGAGGAGCCCGTCCTGCCGCACTTTTTACTCTTGACCTTTTCCTTTTTCCCTGATTGGAGTGCTACAATGTCTGGAGAAAAGGTCGTCATTTTCGACACCACGTTACGCGACGGCGAGCAGTCGCCCGGGGCGGCCATGTCGATCCCGCAGAAGCTGGAGATCGCCCGGCAGCTTGCCGTGTTGGGTGTCGATATCATCGAGGCGGGGTTCCCCGTATCCTCGCCCGCCCAGTTCGAGGCCACCAGGCTCGTCGCCGAACAGGTCAAGGGACCCACCGTGGCGGCCCTGGCCCGCGCCAACAAGGGCGATATCGAGGCGGCCGGCAAAGCCGTCGCCGCGGCCAAGAAAAAGCGGATCCACACCTTCATCGCGACCTCGGCGATTCACATGAAGCACAAGCTCAAGAAAGAGCCCGCGGAAGTCGTGAAGATGGCGGTCGAGGCCGTGCGGTTTGCGCGGACCTTCACGGACGACGTGGAGTTTTCGCCGGAGGACGCCTGCCGCAGCGAGATTCCGTTCCTGGTCGAGGTCCTCGCGGCGGTGATTGAGGCCGGGGCGACGACGTTGAACATCCCCGATACCGTCGGGTACGTGCTGCCATTCGAGTACGGCCAGCTTATCGCCCGGCTCAAGAGCGACGTGCCGGGCATCGACAAGTGCGTCATCAGCACGCATTGTCATAACGACCTCGGCATGGCGGTCGCCAATTCCCTGGCCGGCGTCCGCAACGGGGCCCGGCAGGTCGAGTGCACGATCAACGGCTTGGGCGAGCGGGCGGGCAACGCGGCCCTCGAAGAGGTGGTCATGGCGATTCGCACGCGGGCCGACTTCTTCAGCCAGACCGCCCGGGACGGGCTGTCCACGAATATCAATACCAAGGAGATCACCCGGACGAGTCAACTGGTCTCGCAGCTCACCGGCTTCGTGGTCCAGCCGAACAAGGCGATTGTCGGCGCCAATGCCTTCGCCCACGAGTCGGGCATTCACGTGGACGGCATCCTGAAGGAGCGATCGACGTACGAGATCATGACGCCGGAAACGATCGGCCTGGGCGGCTCGCGCATGGTCCTCGGCCGCCACACGGGCCGGCACGGCTTCGCGGAGCGCTGCAAGCAGCTCGGCTACAAGCTCACAAAGGACGAAGTCGAGCAGGCGTACCAGCGGTTCCTGGAGGTCGCGGACAAGAAAAAGGAGGTCTTCGACGCCGACGTGGCGGCGATCGTCAACGACGAGATCCGCGTCGTCGAGCAGGTCTACGTCCTGGAGTACCTGCACGTCGCCTCCGGCACCGGGACGCTGCCGACGGCGAGCGTGCGGATGCGCTCGCAGGGCGAGACCAAGCTGGCGGCCGCCTTCGGCGACGGTCCGGTCGACGCCGCCTACGAGGCGATCCGCCAGGCCACCGGGCTTGCGCCGGACCTGGAGGACTATTCGATCCGGGCCGTCACCAGCGGTAAAGAGGCGCTGGGCGAAGCGACGGTGCGGATTCGCGACGACAGCCGGACTTTCATCGGCCGGGGCATCTCGACGGACATCATCGAAGCCAGCGCCAAAGCCTACGTGGACGCGATCAATCGGATGGTCGCGGCCAAGGACACAACGATGCAACTGAAGGTGGAATTGTAGGGTAACGAACAAGGCACCGCCGTCGAACACCGAACGTTACCATAAGAAGGATAGCCCCGAAAAGAAAGGGTGTGATTATGAGAAGCAGCACGAAATCCAGACAGGACGAGTACCTCGCCAGGGTGAACGCCTTGTACTCGGACGCGGAGAAGTGGATCGAAGGCACCGACCTTGAAGTGTCGCGCGGCACCATGGAACTCGATGAGGAAGCCCTGGGTCGTTACGCAGCCCCGACGCTCACGATCCAGGATGCGCAAGGAAAGAAGGTGGCGGACCTGCTGCCGGTCGGCGCTCAGATCATCGGGGCGGAAGGACGTGTCGACATCGTAGGGCGGCTCGATCGCAACCACCTGCTCTATCTACCCCCCAAAGAGGCCGGCGTAAGACGTTCGTTCAAGGGAATGGGAGAGGCTGGCTGGTACTGGATCGGAGAGACACGCTTGAGGCGGGTACACCGATTGGCGCAGGAGTTGTTCCTGGACTTGCTCTCGGAGGTCTCCGACTATGATGTGGGATAACCCTCTGGACGCGGTATGGAGACAATACGAGGTGACGAAAGACTGCTTGCGGGTGGTCCAGACGAGCTTGGACACGAACAACGAGATGGCTCTCCAAGGTACACGGTTCTTCGGGACTTCTCGTCGGGAATCCACGGACTGGATCGCCAGGAGCCAGGAGGAGATTGATGACCTCACGGTCTTGTCCTTGTGTGCCATTTTCGAGCGCCGGATCATTACGCTGGTCCAAGGCAAGGGCCGGGGGATTCTGGAGGAACCGCCGTTGGATTTGTCCGAGCAGGTGCATGCAAAGTTTGTGGATGCGGTCGAGCGATGGCGAATCGATGACTTCATCAGCCTTCTGGAGCGATACGTGGGCAGGGATTTGTCGAAGGACACGAGATCGGTCGTGGCATATCGCAACTGGGTAGCCCACCGCAATCCGAAAAGACAACCCGAGAAGAAGACAGAACCCCAGACAGCGTATGATGTCCTGACCCAATTCCTGGACCGCATCCGGGAATTGTGAGGGGGAGTATTGATTCAGAAAGGTAGAGAGAAGATGGGAATGACAATCACCGAGAAGATCCTGGCCCGGGCCGCGGGAGTGGACCGCGTGGCGCCGGGGCAGTTGGTGGAGGCGGAGATCGACGTGGTGATGTGCCACGATGTGACCACCCCGCCGGCGATCTCGATGCTGGTGGAGAAAGGGATCGACCGGGTGTTCGATCCGGACAAGATCGTGGTGACGCCGGACCATTTCCAGCCGGCCAAGGATGTCCCGAGCGCCGAGCTGCACAAGCGGCTGGACGACTGGGCCAAGCGCCACAAGATCAAGCATTATTATAAGCTGGGCCGGGCGGGGGTCTGCCACGCCCTGCTGCCCGAGCAGGGCCATATCCGGCCGGGCGAGGTGAGCGTGGGCGGCGATTCGCACACCTGCACCTACGGCGCGTTCGCGATGTTCAGCACCGGGATCGGCTCGACCGACCTGGCGGCGGCCATCGCGACCGGCAAGCTCTGGTTCAAGGTGCCGGCGTCGATGAAGTTCGTCCTCAACGGCGCGCTGCCGCACGGGGTCTACAGCAAGGACGTGATCCTGGCGGTGATCGGGCGGATCGGCACCGACGGCGCGCTGTACCGGGCGATGGAGTTCGTCGGGCCGGCGCTGGCCGGGATGTCGATGGAAGCCCGGATGACGATGACGAACATGGCCATCGAGGCCGGAGCCAAGAACGGCATCATCGGCTTCGACAAGGTCACCCAGGCGTATCTGGACGAGCATCTCAAGGAGGAGGTTGCGTACACGGTGTTCGAGTCGGACCCGGACGCCCAGTACCTGGCGACGGAGATCTTCGACTGCTCGAAGCTGGAACCGACGGTCGCCCTGCCACACCTGCCCAGCAACGCGGTCCCGATCGGTGAGTGCGCGGGCAAGGCGATGGACCAGGCGTATATCGGCAGTTGCACGAACGGCCGAATCGAGGACCTCCGCATCGCGGCTAAGATTATGAAGGGCAGGCAGGTGGTGATCCGCACGATCGTGGTGCCCTCCACGCCGGAAGTCTGGAAGCAGGCAGCCAATGAGGGCCTGTTCGACGTGTTCTACAGCGCCGGCTGCGTGATCTCGGCCCCGACCTGCGGCGCCTGCCTCGGCGGCTTCATGGGCGTCCTGGCCCAGGGCGAGAAATGCGTCAGCACGACCAACCGCAACTTCGTCGGCCGCATGGGACACCCCAGGAGCGAAGTCTATCTCGCCAGCCCCGCCACGGCGGCGGCCAGCGCGATTGAAGGCAAGCTCACCGATCCCAGAAGATACCTGTAGGCGCACGCAAAGCATGAAATCCACGATTCGGCTCTGATCACAAGTGAGGATACGATGGCAAAGGCACATGTATATAAGCGGGACCACATCAATACGGACGAGATCATCCCGGCCCGGTACTTGAATACGGACAATGAGGCGGAGTTGGCGAAGCACTGCATGGAGGACCTGGACAAGGACTTCGTGAAGAAGGTCCGGCCGGGCGACGTGATCGTCGCGGGCGACGATTTCGGCTGTGGGTCCAGCCGGGAGCACGCGGTTTGGGCGATCCGCGGGGCCAAGGTGCAGACGGTGATCGCCCGGTCGTTCGCGCGGATCTTCTATCGCAATGCGATCAACTGCGGTTTCTACCTGATCGAATCGGCGGACGCCGTGGACAAGATCAAAGACGCCGACGAGGTCGAGATCGACTACGATGCCGGCGTGATTCGGGACAAGACAAGCAAGACGAAGATCACGTTCCTGCCGCTGCCCGATTTCGCCTTGGAGATCATCCGCGACGGCGGGTTGCTCGATCACATTATGAAAACCAGTGCGTAGTACTCTGGAGGCCGGAAAATGAAGGGGAGTCTGCTGAACCGACGGAGCTTTCTCCAGGCGATTGGCGCTACCGCGGCCTTGGGCCTGAGTGGCAGCGCCAAGGCCCGAGGCCTGGTTTGTAGTGACGCCGTGAGGCGTTTATTCTTATGCTCTTACGAGCACACTACAAACAAGTCGCCGCGCAGGCCCAATTTCGTGTTCTTCCTGATCGACGATCTGGGCCGGCAGGATTTGGGCTGCTATGGCAGTACGTTCTACGAAACCCCCAACATTGACCGGCTGGCGGCACAGGGAATGCGGTTCACGAATGCCTATGCGGCGTGTCCGGTCTGCTCGCCGACGCGGGCCAGCATCATGACCGGCAAGTACCCGGCCCGGCTCGGGATCACGGACTGGATCGGGGCGCCCCAGAAGCCCACGGCATACCGCGACCACCTGCCGCTGGAGGAAGTGACCATCGCCGAGGCCCTCAAGGAGGCCGGATACGTGACGGGCTTCGTGGGCAAGTGGCATTTGGCGACGCGCGACGAGGACCGGGCCAAGTACTATCCGGACCGCCAGGGCTTCGACATCAATATCGGGGGCGATTATTCCGGCGCCCCCCCGACGTACTTCCATCCCTACAGCAAGAACACTCGTTCGTTGGAGACGCTGCCAGCGGGCGGCAAAGCGGGCGACTACCTGACCGACCGGCTGACGGACGAGTCGCTGCGGTTCCTCGAGGCCAACAAGGACCGGCCATTCCTGCTGTACCTGTCACATTATGCGGTGCACACGCCCCTGGAATCGAAGAGCGACCTGGCCCGCAAGTACGAAGCCAAGGCCAAGGATCTCCCGCCCATGGACGGCCCGCGCGCCAAGCCCGTCTACGGTGCCTTCCGGACGAGGCTGGTGCAGGACCATGCGGTCTATGCCGGCATGGTGCACAGCGTCGATGAAAGCGTCGGGCGGGTCCTGGGCAAGCTGGAGGCGCTGGGACTGGAGCGCGACACGATCGTGATCTTCATGTCCGACAACGGCGGGCTGTCCACCATCGGACGGGAAGGTTCGACGTGCAATCTGCCCCTGCGGGCGGGCAAGGGCTGGCTCTACGAAGGCGGCATTCGCGAGCCGATGCTGATCAAGTGGCCCGGCGTCGTCAAGCCCGGCCGCACGTGTGACGAGCCGGTGACCAGCACGGATTTCTATCCGACCATGCTCGAAATGGCGGGTCTGCCGCTCCGGCCCGGCCAGCACGTGGACGGCGTCAGTCTCACCAGGTTGCTCAAAGGCACAGGGACCCTGGATCGCCAGGCAATCTACTGGCACTATCCGCACTATCACGGCAGCGGCAACCGGCCCAGCGGCGCGGTCCGAGCCGGCGACTACAAGCTGATCGAGTGGTACGAGGACGGTCACGTGGAGTTGTACAACCTGAGGGATGACCTGGGGGAGCAGAACGACCTGGCCGCCACGATGCCGGCCAAGACGGACGAGTTGCGTCGCCTGCTGCACGCGTGGCGCAGCGAGACGGGGGCGAAGATGCCCGCAGGGAAGCCGCGCGACGACTTCGAGACCTGGCGGCAGGCAAGAGACAGAAAGGACGGACGATGAGACGACGTGATTTTCTCAAGGCGATCGGTGCGGCGGCATTCCTGGGACCGGGCGGCAGCGCCACGGCGCAGAGCCTGGTTTGTAGTGACGCCGTAAGGCGTTTCTTCTTATGCTCTTACGAGCACACTACAAACAGATCATCGCGCCAACCCAACTTCGTGTTCTTCTTGGTGGACGATCTGGGCTGGAAGGACCTGGGCTGTTACGGCAGCACGTTCCATGAGACGCCCAATATCGACAAGCTGGCGGCCCAGGGGATGCGCTTCACGGAGGCCTACGCCGCCTGTCCCGTCTGCTCGCCAACCCGGGCCAGCATCATGACCGGCAAGTACCCCGCCCGGCTTCGGTTGACCAACTGGATCCCGGGGGCCCGTAGCGGCAAGCTGCTCTCGGCCGAGTACTTCCATTACCTGAAACTGGAGGAAACCACACTCGCGGAGGCATTGAAGGAGGCGGGCTACCGGACCTGGTTCGTGGGCAAGTGGCACCTGGGCAATGAGCCGTATTTCCCCGAGAAGCAGGGCTTCGACGTGAACATCGCCGGCAACAACGCGGGTTCGCCGCCGACGTTCTTCTATCCTTATGCGCGGGGCAATCGCTCGATCCCGGGCCTGGAAGAGGGCCGACCCGGCGAGTACCTGACGGACCGGCTCACGGACGAGTCGCTCAAGCTGATCGAGCAGAACAAGGACCAGCCGTTCTTGCTGTATCTGTCGTTCTACACGGTCCACACTCCGTTGGAGGCCAAGAAGGAGCTGGTCGAGAAGTACAGGGCCAAGGCCCAACGATTGGGGCTGGACGACGGACAGCGTTTCCGCTCGAATGAGGACTGGCCCAAGACGGCGGCCGGTGACGAGAAATGGCGGGCCACGCTCAAGACGCGCATCGTGCAGGACCATGCCGTCTATGCGGCCATGATCCAGAGCCTGGACGAGAACGTGGGCCGGGTGATGAAGAAGCTCGAGGAGCAGGGGCTCGCGGACAACACGATCGTCTTCTTCATGTCCGACAACGGCGGCCTGGCGACCTCGGAAGGCCAGCCCACCAGCAACCTGCCCCTGCGCGCAGGCAAAGGCTGGCTCTACGAAGGCGGCATCCGCGAGCCGATGCTGATCAAATGGCCCGGCGTCGTCAAGCCGGGCAGCACGTGTGACGAGCCGGTGACCAGCACGGACTTCTACCCGACGATGCTGGAAATGGCGGGCCTGCCGCCCAAGCCCGACCAGCATGTAGACGGGGAAAGCATGGTCCCCCTGCTCCAAGGCACAGGCCGGCCGCAGCGCAAAGCGATCTACTGGCACTACCCCCACTACAGTAACCAGGGCGGCGGGCCCGGCGGGGCCGTTCGCGCGGGCGACTACAAACTGATCGAATTCTATGAAGACAACCGGGTGGAACTGTATGATCTGCGGTCCGACCTCGGCGAGCAGCGCGACCTGTCGGCTGAAATGCCCGAGAAGGCAGCCGAGCTGCAACGAATGCTGCACGAATGGCGAAACAAGGTTGAGGCGGTGATGCCTCAGCCGAACCCAAAGTGGAAGGAATGAGCCGGCAGGGCCGGAAATCCGAAGCACGAAATCCGAAACAAGCACGAATGACCGAAATTCGAAATCCAAAACAGTACGATCTGGAGGACCGGACGTTCGCATTCGCACGGGATGTCCGTGCTTTCGTCAAGGGCTTGAAGCGGACCATCGCCAATGTTGAGGACGGCCGGCAGATCGTCAAGGCATCGGGTTCGGTCGGTGCCAATTACATCGAGGCCAATGAGGCCTTGAGCAAGAAGGATTTCCTCATGCGGATTCGGATCTGCCGTAAGGAGTCCAGAGAGAGCCGGTACTGGCTCCGACTGGTAGACACCTGTGACGATCAGAAACAGGAGACGCGCAGACAGGCATTGAGCCAGGAAGCCACGGAACTGATGAGTATCTTCGGCGCGATCGTGCGCAAGAATGGCTGACGTTTTGAACATTTGATGTTCGAGCATTTGGATTTGTTTCGAATTTCGAGATTCGAATTTCGGATTTCGACATTACTTGTGGTAGCAACGAAGAAAGGACGACGATTCGATGGCAAAGACGTACAAGATCGCGGTGATCCCTGGCGATGGGACCGGGCCGGAAGTGACGGCGGAAGCGGTGAAGGTGTTGAAGACCGCGGCGGACAAGTTCAAGTTCAAGGTGGACCTGACCCACTTCGATTTCGGCGGCGAGCGATATGAACGCACAGGCGAAACGCTGCCCGACAGCGCGGTCGAGGAGTTGCGCAAGTTCGACGCGATTCTGCTCGGCGCGATCGGGCATCCGGAGGTCGCGCCGGGGATTCTGGAGAAAGGGATTCTGCTCAAGGCCCGGTTCGAGTTGGACCAGTACATCAACCTGCGCCCGGTGAAGCTCTATCCGGGCGTCGAGACCCCGATCAAGAATAAAGGACCCGAGGACATCGACTTCGTCGTGGTGCGCGAGAACACCGGCGACGCCTACACCGGCACCGGCGGCTTCACCATGAAGGGTACGCCACACGAGGTCGCCGTCCAGACCGCGGTCTACACGCGGCACCAGGTGGACCGCTGTCTCAAGTACGCCTTCGAATACGCCCGCAAGCACGGCAAGAAGGCCCGCGGCCGGGGCGAGAAGAACACGCTGGCCCTGTGCGGCAAGACCAACGTCCTGACGTACATCTATGACCTGTGGGAACGGGCCTTCCATGCGATGGGCAAGGCGCAGTATCCCGACATCGCCCGCGAGTACTACCACGTCGACGCGACCACGATGTGGTTCGTAAAGAACCCCGAGTGGTTCGACGTGATCGTCACCGGCAACATGTTCGGCGACATCATCACGGACCTCGGCGCCATGATCCAGGGCGGCATGGGCATCGCGGCCGGCGGCAACATCAACCCGGAGGGCGTCAGTATGTTCGAGCCCATCGGCGGCAGCGCCCCCAAGTACACCGGCAAAGGCGTCATCAACCCCCTGGCCGCGATCTGCGCTGCGCAGATGATGCTGGAAACGCTCGGCGAAGAGAAGGCCGCCGCGGCGATGGAGCAGGCGGTCATGTGGGCCACCGCCAACAAGCTCAAGTCCCTGGCCGCCGGCAAGATGGGTTACTCGACCAGCGAAGTCGGTGACCTCGTCGCCGCCAAAGTCGCGGAATAATGACCGTCATGCGGCTGCGGTTGCGATGCTCGTGGTGTCGCGGGCATCCTGCCCGCGCGTAGCGAGGGCGTCTCGCCCTTGCGTCGCACGGCCATCCTGGCCGTGCCATGGAGTACAAGGGCCGAGCCTGGTCCGAACCCGTCGAGGGGATGCCCTCGCCACGGGGCGCGTGACGGCTTCGCGAAAGAACGGAGTATTGATGGCTTCTTCAAGTCACAAATTGTGATCTCAGGCAGGCCAGGGATGTGGCGGGTGAAACCATGACCGACGAACATGGCAGGCTGAAGAATCGAGAGGACGCGGCGGAAGCGATTCGGCATCTGGGCGAGGAAGATCTGCGCTATCTCAATCGCCTGATCGTCGAACGTCTGAAGTTGATCGCCCAGGCCCGCAGCACGGCGCTCATGGCGCGGTTCCACACCGGCGACCGGGTGGGCTTTCGCACGTCGAGCGGCGAATGGAAGCACGGCGTCATCCAGAGACTCAACCAGAAGACGGCCAGCATCCTGACCGACGATGGACAGCGTTGGAACGTCGCGCCGGCGTTCCTCGCCCCGGCGGGCCATCTTCCCGAGCGCAGAAGCGGACGCCCGTGAAGCACGTTTGCACGGGTAGACAGCGGAACCTGAAGTACATGGTTCGTTTCGATCGCGTGTACGACGGCATTTCCGTTGTGCAGCAAGCTGCTGCACAATTGCCGCCCGCTCAGGGTTGCACTTGCGTGGCAGAGATTTCGCCACCGCCGGTGGCGAAATCATCGACCGATCACATCCTGCCGATTGTGCCGCAAGCTGTAGCATCATGGACGGCCCGATTCGCACAACGGACATGCGAAATGGCCTTTCGTGCAGGACCTGAACTCGGTATACTGCGGTCATGCCGCGCAAACAGACGAACCGACATCGTATGAGCCGGACCGATGTGCCCGCGGACTATCCGTCGCTGCTGACGAACATCAAACAGCGCATCCGCACGGCGCAAGTACGGGCCGCGTTTTCCGCCAATGCGGAACTGATCCGCCTCTATTGGGACATCGGTCAAGCCATTGAGGCCCGTCAGCGACAGAAAGGTTGGGGCGCAGGCGTGATTCCCCGGTTGGCGCGCGACCTCCATAACGAGATCCCGGACGTCAAGGGCTTCTCCGAACGGAACCTCAAGCGAATGATCGCGTTCTATCGCGCGCACCGGGAACATGACCTGAAAGTGCCACAGCCTGTGGCACTTTTGACTGGAAAATCCGGGTCGGCGCCATCCGACGCAATTGTGCCACAAGCTGTGGCACAATTGCGCACCGACGACCCGATGTTGTTGCCACTTGGCACAGTGATCAGCCATGTTCCCTGGGGCCATCACATCCTGCTCCTGGAGAGAGTGAAAGACTCCGCCGTCCGGTTCTGGTATATGCGTCAGGTGTTGACTCAGGGCTGGAGCCGCAACGTTCTGGGCCTGATGATCGACAGCGATGCCCATCTGCGGCAGGGCAAGGCGATTACGAACTTCGATCAGCAGCTTCCTCCGGCCCAATCGGACTTGGCCACCCAGGCCCTCAAGGACCCTTACATCTTCGATTTTCTCACGCTTGAAGAGCCATTCCATGAGCGCGAGTTGGAGACGGGGCTACTGGTTCACGTGGAGAAGTTCCTGTTGGAGTTGGGCCAGGGCTTTGCCTTCGTCGGGCGCCAATACCATCTGGATATCGGCGATGATGACTTCTACATCGATCTGCTGTTTTATCACCTGCGTCTGCGTTGCTTTGTCGTCGTGGACCTCAAGAAAGGCCCTTTTAAGATGCCTGCGACAAAAGTCGGGGATTAGCCCAACTGCCCCCTGTTTCTGGTCCAGGAACGCGGATCGAGACCGCACTCGCAGACTTTTGTCGCAGGCGTCTTTTAAGGCCGAGTATGCCGGCAAGATGAATTTCTATTGCAACGTGGTGGACGACCGCCTGCGGCACCCGACCGATCAGCCGACGGTCGGCTTGATCCTCTGCCAGGACAAGAACCGTCTCGTGGCCGAGTACGCCCTCAAAGGGGTCAACAAGGCCATCGGCGTCTCTGAATACCGCCTGACTCGCGCTTTGCCCAAAGAACTCAAGTCCAGCCTGCCCTCGATCGAGGAGATCGAGGCCGAGCTCTCGCCGAGCCGGCCGCCCCGTCGTTCCCGCCGGAAGCCTCGATGACCGATTGCGTGTTTACACGGCCGCTCTCTCCTGGTAGAGTGGGGCGATGGACAAGAAAGCTGGTGGGGCAAGCCCCACCCTACAAGCGTTGCAGGTCGACAGGAAGGCGTTCTCCGTCGGATCGGTTCGGGGGCCGTCGGATGAGAAGTCCTATTGGCTCTCCAGGACACCCCACGAGCGTCTGCAAGCGGCGGAATTGATGCGGCAGATAGTCTATGGCTACGATCCAGCTACCACCCGACTTCAAAGAGTTCTTGAGATTGCTCAACGCGCACCACGTTGAGTACCTGCTCATCGGCGGCTATGCGGTCAACTACTACGGCTATCCGCGCGCGACCGCCGACATGGATATCTGGATCGCGGTCCACCCCACCAACGCGGATCGGGTGGTCGCCGCCTTGAAGGACTTCGGCTTCGATGTTCCTGACTTGTCGGCGGAGCTGTTCCTCCAAGAGTGGCAAATCATTCGCCTGGGCGTGCCCCCGGTCAGAATCGAGATTTCCACCACGGTCTCCGGCGTCGATTTCTCCGCGTGCTACGCCGACCGTGTGGAGGACACTCTGGACGGAGTTCCCGTAAATCTGATCAGCCTCGATCACCTCAAGCGCAACAAGAAAGCCGCCGGGCGGCATCAAGACTTGGCGGACTTGGAACACCTGGCGTAGGATGCTATCGCACCACAGCCTGAATCCAAACCTCCAATGACCAAAATGCCGATACCGGGCGAGCGTCCGTTTTGAACATCGGGGTCTTGGTCATTGGAATCCGTTCCGAATTGATCTCTCCGTTTTCGCGGTGTCGTGCTTCGTGCCTGGGATTTCTTCGTCCAGGATCGTGACGGTGCCGCAGTCGCCGTCAACGCGGAGGGTCTGGCCGGTGCGGATGATCCGGGAGGCGGGGCCGACGTTGACCACGGCGGGCAGGCCGTACTCGCGGGCGATGATCGCGCCGTGGGAGAGAACGCCGCCCATGTCCATGACCACGCCGGCCGCCGGCAGAAAGTACGGCGTCCAAGCGGGATTCGTGACCGGGGCGACGAGAATCTCCCCCGGCTCGACGTGTTGCCCCTCCTGCGGCTGCACGATGACACGCGCCTTGCCTGTGACCGCGCCGGGCGAGACGGCAATGCCCTGAAGCACCCTGACGCTCGTGTCGATCTGCAATGCAACATGCTTTTGGGGATCGTAACGGCCCACGACCACCGGCGGCGGGGTCTGCGCCCGGTTCCACTCGTACTCGGCCCGGCGCTGGGCGATCCGCTGTTTCACGTCGAAATCGGCCCGGCCCTGTACCACCGGCTCGACCTCCGCGATCTCCAGGAAGAAGATGTCCTCGCGCTCGGTCAAGATGCCTTTCTCCTGCAAGCGTCTGCCCAGCTCCAGGAAGATGCGGCGAAAGCCGGCGAAGAGCCGGACCGCCTCGTTCTTCCAGTTCTCCCGGTCGCGCGTCAGCTTCTGCGTCGCGTCCAGCGACCAATCGAAGAGCCGCCGTTTGATCGGGTTTCGCAGCTTTTCGCGGCATTGCTCCGTGAGCCGCTCGCGCTCCTCGGCGAGTCGCTGTTGCTTCTCCAGGGGATTGGCCCGATCAAGGGAACGGAGATAGCTCTGCACCAGACCCAGAATATAGTCCGGCATTTCGGCCCAGCGCGGGCTGAAGAACTCCAGTTCGCTGTGGCAATGCTGCCCGTGGGTGGCCATGAACCGGTCCCAAACCGCAAGGAACTGTCGGCCATGGTCGGTGGCGGCAAGTCTCGAACGAATCGCGTTCCAGGCACCGTCGCCCAGCAGCGCCGCCTCGGTCCGCCGATCCTCATGGGCCCAAGCGGCCAGGCGCCACAGATCGAGTCCCGCGTCCGTATCGGCCATGCCACCCTGGGCCGCCAATAGGCGGAATCCCAAAGCCTGATCCGCACCGCCCAGCCAGCGCTGACAGGCACTCTGAAAGACCATGGACGCCACGCTGCCCGGCCACAGGAAGAGCAGCGTGCAGTCCTTCATGTTCTCGTGGAGTGTCTGCGTCACCATGCGGGTCAGCTCTTCCGTGGTCGCCGCGGCGCTGTCAAAGCGGTCCAATGTGTCGTTACGGGCTTTGAAGCCGGCCTGGAACGCCTCGTTCCTGCCGGGTCGATGGGCGACCAGACTGCGGAGCAGCCGGGACCAGGAGAGAATGTACTTGAGCCAGCGAAACCCCAGGTCCGGTAAGTCCTCGTCACAGAGGTCAAAATGGCCGAGCTCGAAACTCCGGTTCTGTTCGCCGCCGAAGACGTTGTTCATCGCGGCCAGCCGCGCGGGGGAGACGAACGGCCGGGCGGCCGCCAGGCCCGTGTTGATGTTGAAGTAGACCCGGCCGGCCACCAAGTCCGCCGGAGGATGCCGGCGGATGTCGGCGCCGAAGAGCCGGAAGACCGGGCCAAACAGCGGCTCGAACATGAGCATGATGACCGTATGGGTCATGGGTGTCATAACATCCGGCGCGACCTCGCCCAGGTTGAGATTGGTCCAGACCTGCCGGTCTTCCCAGGGTTTGGGCTCCGGAAGGCCGGTGATCGGCCGGGCCTGGAGAAACCAGAGCGCGCCGTCGCGCAGGGCCCACTCGACATCCTGCGGACCGCCGAGGCGCGTCTCCAGACGCCGCACGCGGCGCGCCAGTCTCCGCGCGGACTTCAGGTCCAAGGAGGGCTCCTCCCCCACAAGGGTCTGGCGGATCAGCTCCAGGTTCTTCTTGCGCAGGAGGATGTGGTCGGGCTGGACGTGCCCGGAGACGAGAGCCTCGCCCAGACCGCGACACGACTCGACCACGATCCGGCTGCGGCTGCCGGTGACCGGGTCGACGCTGAACGCCACCCCCGCCGCCGCCGGCTCGATCTGCTGCTGCACGATCACCGCCATCGCGACTTGCCCATGGTCGATGCCGTTGCGCCGGCGATACTCATACGCCCGTTCCGTCCACAGGGAGGCCCAGCACCTCCGGACGGCATCAAGGCATCCTTCCAGCGACGTGACGCCGAGAATCGTCTCATACTGCCCGGCAAAGGAGTGTCCGGGCAGGTCCTCCGCCGTGGCCGACGAGCGTACCGCTACCGTCGGCGCCCTCAAGCGGGCGTACGCCGCCGCGATCTGTTCCCGCAGAGAATCCGCCATCGTTGCCTGAGCGAAGAGCTGACGGATCTCCTCCAGCACGCCCGGTACCTTGTCCGGCTGCGAATTCAAGTCCCCCAGCCGCAAGGCGACGCATGCGCGCAGCCCGTGCGCGTCCAGGTGCGATCGGAATGCGGCGGTGGTCACAAAGAAGCACCGGGGGACCCGCAGGCCCAGCCGTCGCAGCGTGCACAGACTCGCCCCCTTCGGGCCGATCGCATCCCGCTCCAACGCCCGGACAGACGCATCCGGCCACCAAATGACCTTTTCACTCATGTTGTTCCGCCGCGGAAAACCATAAACCCACCGCCATGACTATGGTACTGGACGATTCTCGGCGTTTCAAGAACTGCCCGCTTGTCGTCGTGCCCGTCCTGGAGATCAGGGCAATTGCCCTGAGGGATTCCCACGGACTGTTGAATACCGAGCGGGATACCGATATGATAACCGGAGTCAGATGGAGACCGTTTTGCCTGGCGGTGTCCGTAGGGGATCTTTCGTACTTTCAGAGGAGACACCCGATGCGTAAAGAACAATTGTCACGCCGTGCGTTTCTCAAGAGCAGTTCCTGGGCGGGAATGGGGGCCCTCGCGGGCACCTGTGTCGCAGGCCGGGCGTCATCAGGGAAGCCCGTCGAGACCGCCAAGATCCTCAACTACCATCCGAAGATGCACTATCGCCGGCTCGGCAAGACGGGGCTGGTCCTGTCGGAAATCGGCCTGGGCGGGCACTGGAAGGCGCCCTGGCAGGAACACGCACAGGGCTGGTGGTGGGGCAAATTCATCGACGACAAGGACCCCGTCGTTCCGGAGAAGGTTGCGCAGAACCGCCACGAGGTGGTCAGTGCCTGCCTTGAGGCCGGGGTGAACCATCTGGATATCACCGGTCTGGCGGAAGCGATGGCGTTCGGCGCGGCCCTGAAGGGACGCCGGGAGAAGATGGTCGTGGCCGCCGATGACTACAAGAAGTGCCCGCGGCATCCGCAGTACTGCAACGTCGCATCGCAGATCGAGAACGTGGAAAACTGTCTCAAGGCCCTGGGCAGCGACTATATCGACATCTGGCGGCCGCAGGCCAAGATGGACGGCACCAATACCGACGCCGACATAGAAATGATGGTGGAGACCTTCGAACAGTTGAAGAAGGCGGGCAAAGCACGGCATCTGGGGGTGTCCTCGCATACGAGCCGCTGGCTGCAGCACGCGATCGAGAAATACCCGCAGTTCGAGATGATCATTTTCCCCTGCACGGCCAAGACGAAATCCAAGACCCAGCCGCCCGTGGGCGACAATGTGGAGATCCTGAATTCCCAGAAGAACGGACTGGTGGACGTCAGCCTTTTTGACGTCGCGCAGAAGCACGACGTGGGCGTCATCACGATCAAGCCTTTCTTCGGGGGCTCGCTGTTTGCGAGCCATAACCAAGTGAAGACCGGCGCCTGGGGCGTGGGGAATAAGCTGGAAAACGACCTGGCGCGGCTGACGCTGCAGAGCATTCTCTCGAAAGAGGGCGTGACCGCGGTGATTCCCGGGGTGTCCACCGTCTACGAAGCGGAGAATGCCGTCCTGGCCTCCTATACCCGGCCTCTGCCGGTCACCGCGGCGGACAAGGTGTGGCTGGAAGCGCAAATCCAGCAGCGCTGGGCGGACCTGCCCGCCGAGTACCAATGGCTGCGCGAGTGGGAATACGTGTAATCCACCAGTATACCGTCCTACGACAGGCTCTAAGCAGGTCGGCACAAGTACTTCGACGACGCAATCTCGAGTGGAAATTCGAAGCACGAAACGCGAAACTCGAAACAAATCCGAATGATCAAAATCCAAAATTCAAAACGGCGATCTCGGACAGCGGATTCCGTTTCGATCCTGGGTGCTTTGGCCTTGGTGGCCCTCCTGCAGACCTGGGGGGTCTGTGGGGGGCACGAGGACCGGGAGCAGCCGAAGCAACCGGCGAGGGCGGACGGGAATGCCCTGTGCTATACCTGTCATCTGGGGCTCCAGTATGAAGCCATCACGGCCGGGCACGCGATGCCAGGGGTGATGTGCATGTCCTGTCACGGGCCCTCCGTGGAGCACATGCACGATGAGATGCAGGTGACCAAGCCGGACCGCCTCTTTGGGAGAGGCCAGGTGAACGACATGTGCAGCGCGTGCCATGAGGGGCACACCGACGTCGCAAGAGTCGAAGCGTTTCGGGACGAGTGGCTGGGAAAGACGCGGCCCAACGGCCGGGTGATTACCAAGACGTCGATCTGCACGGATTGTCACGGCACCCACAACTACATCGTCGAATCCCGGCCCAGCGCGGTCGCGGAATCGCCGTGGATTCCTCTGTTCAATCGAAGCGATCTGCAGGGATGGACGGCTTCGGACGCCGCCGGCTGGTCGGTCAAAGCGGCGCGACTGACGGCCGTACCCGACCCAAGCCGGAAACGCACCTCCCTCGTGACGGAAGACGAGTACGCCGATTTCCAGCTCTCGATCACGTTTCGGGCCCATGGGCCGGTGCAGGCATGGGCGTCCCTGCGCCAGGGAAAGGACACCGGCGGGCCCTCGGTGACGATCGGAGACTCCGGGATGTCGCCAGGGCGGCCGGGGAGCATCTGGCTGTCCGAGAAGGTACCGGCCCTGGCCAACCTCCGGGAGGACACCGTCGATCGTGTAGCCTGGAATACGCTGCTGGTCGAAGCCCGGCAAAACCAGTATTCCACCTGGCTCAACGGCGAGGAGATCGGCCGGGTGCGCCTGGACGGGCCGGCCCGGGGCAGAATTGCGGTCCATCTGGCCGCGTACTCCGGCAACCAGGACTCCTCGCTGCAGATCAGCGAGATCCAGATCAAGCGGTTGGAGAGCCCGGCAGAGAAAAAGAACGAATCGACCTCGGGAGACGCACCATGAAGAACCTGCCGGCGCTGATGATCGTGGGCCTGCTGGCCGCCCCCGGCAACGGGCAATCTGTGGACCTCTTCAACGGGCGAGATCTGCGCGGCTGGGATGGCGATCCCGCCGTATGGACCGTCGAGGACGGCGCCATTGTCGGGCGTGTGGCAGAGGGGACGCACATGGCCGACCATACCTATCTCATCTGGCAAGGCGGCCCGGTTCGAGACTTTGAATTGTCCTTGCAGTTCCGTTCGGAGGGCGGTAATTCCGGCGTGGATTACCGTGCCGATCGCATTGCCAAAAGCAAGACCGGCCAGGACCTCAGGTGGACCCTCCAGGGCTATCAGGCGGATATCGTGCCGAACTGGATGGGGAGTTTCTACAACTGGCAACGGGCCGGCGCGCAGCCGGGCCAGTTCGCGATCGTGACCACGGCGCCCGGAGACAAGGGCGGACAGGCGACGAAGGTGTTTCCCCTGGCCGATGCCAATGCCGTTCGCAGCCTCGGTTACTACCGGCCGGATCGGTGGAACGAGTATACGATCACGGTCCGCGGCGAGCACGTGATCCATCGCATCAACGGGTTCCAGACCGTCGAATTGATCGATGTGAGCGACTTGAAGAGAACGGAAGGTTATCTGGGCTTTCAGGTGCATGCGGGCAATAAGAAGCAGGTCCACCGGTTCAAAGAGGTTCGTCTGGAGCCCTTGCGTCACGCCTTTGGCAGGCCCCTTTTCCTGCGCGGGGGGCCGCAGGCGACCGGCCTGGAGGTGCTGGAGCCGGACAACGCCCCCCCGCCGGGTCCGGACGCTCTGGCCTTCGTCGTGCACACGCCCGCCGGCGCGATGGTGCAAACGAAAGAGCGATTTGCCGACTGTATCCTGCGCTTCCAGTTCCGGCGGGACGCCAACGATCTGAGTGTCTGGCTGCGCATCGGGGAGGGTCGTCGCCTGGGCGTCACGGGCATCGGCCGCTCGTCCGCCCGGATCGACCACGAAGGCGACTCGCGGTTGCGGGTGGTCGAGATCCCGAAGATTCCCCCCGCGCTAGAGCCCTCTTTCGACACTTCCTGGGACGATTGCGAGATCTCCCTGATCGGCGGTGAGCTCGACGTCAAGATCAACGGCCGGCTCCGCACGCGAGCCGTCGATGGCGCTCGCGCCCGCGGGACCATCGGTTTCGCATCGAACACCTCGAAGATCGTGCGGAACGTCGTGCTGATCCCGGTCCTGCCGTAATGGGGTCCGTCCGGCTCAACATCCGGGTTCAAGTATTGATGCGGGGCCGCGCGAATGGTATAATGGGGCGAGATGGGTTGAGGCTGTGTGTACGTACATAGGCATAGGGTGGCACGGGGGCCGTCACCTAGTACCACAACGCTACGATTTGTCCCTCGGTTTGACATAAGCTACGCTAGAACAGGAGGTTATGAAAATGTCACCCCGTAGCCTTATTGGCGTTAAGGCGCCGAAGTGACATTCCCGTATCTCATTGTTTCATAATGACTTACGACTACTGCGGTCCCACAAGATAGCGTTGTAGTACTAGTCGGACGGATACCCCGGGATGCGGCCGGCCCCCAGTTGGCGGCGTAGTGTCATGAACCGGCGGGAGAAAACGAGGATGGCAGGAGGGGGCGGCCAATTTCCGTCGACCCATTGGTCGGCGATCTTCAGTGCCAGGACCCAGGACGAGACCCGCCGCCGGTTGGCGACCGAGAGCCTCATTGTCGCCTACTGGAAGCCGGTATACTGGTACCTCCGCCGACACGGATGTAGTCACCCGGAGGCCGAGGACTGGACCCAGGACTTCTTCTGCGAGTTCTTCGTTGAGCCCAAGCTGCCCCGTGCCGCCGACCGCCAGATCGGCCGCTTCCGCCAACTTCTGCTCACGGCCCTCAAGCACTTTGTCGCGAACGCCCGGCGGAACAAGCAGCGCAAGAAGAGAGCTCCGGCCGGGGGTATTCTCAGCCTGTCCCCGTCGCCGTTCGCAGAGATCGATCTGCCGGAGTCCGCCGGCACGCCGGAACAGGCGTTCTACTATGCCTGGATTACAGAGCTGCTGGACCAGGTTCTTGCCGAAATCCGCGCGCAGTACCGCAACTGTGGCATGGCGACGCACTGGGAGGTCTTTCAACTGAAGATCCTGGCCCCGATCTTCGAGAACGCCGAGGAACTGTCCCTGAGACAGATCTGCCAACGCTGCGGCGTGACAACGGAGGTCCAGGCGGGCAGTATGCTGATCACGGTTAAACGACGATTCTGCCGTGTCCTGAAGCGGCGGTTGAGAAATCTGACATGCTCCGATGCCGAGGCCGAGGCGGAATTCCAGGAGATCTTCCGGTTTCTGTCGGGCGGCAGCGCAGACGCGGCGGCTTTGGGGTGAAGACTGGAGTTCAGCAGGTCGAAGGACGCCATGAAAGACGAATCGACGACATTCGGTTTGAGCCGCGAGAAACTGGCGCAGCTCTGGGAAGTCGGCAACGAGGCGCGGGCCCATCCGGATGCATCGAGCGAAGACCAGGCACGGGCGGAATTCCTGCGCGACCAACTGGCGGAGCCTGTGCCGTTGGATTCGACCGTGTGCTCGGCCTTGCCGGAGGCGCTCCGCCACGTACTGGAGCGGTTCCACCCCCTGGCGGCCTGTTCGGTGGGGAGTCTGCTGCTCGATCCGGATACCGATCCGGCCGTCATCCGGCAGATCAAGGACCGGTACCGCCGGCAGGCGGAATCCGGCCCGTCCGCGCCCCTGCGGCACGTAGCCACGGCCCTCTACTACGCGGCCATCGCCCATGCCGTGCTATTCCAGGAAAAGGCCCTGTTTCAGGCAAACAGGATCACGACGTTCTCTTACGGAGAACTCGAGGAGTACTTCTCTCAATGGCTCCACGCCGGCTGGCTGACGCCGGACCTGGTCAATCTGTTCCAAAAGGCACAGGCCGTCTGTCGAGAACGGAAGGAGGTATCCAGCCCTTGACCCGCAGGTGAACGGCCCTGGATGGGGGACGACTCCCAGGGTGGCAGTCCCTGGATTCGGGCGCATTGCCATGGCGTACGTAGAAGTCTGGAAGAATGGAAGATTGATCACACGCCGTCGCGTTGAGGAGCCCAAGGCCCGCAAGGGGTTCCGGATTCGGATCGGCGCCGCGGGCGATGTACACCTTGTGCTCGGTCAAGCACAGACCCTCGGCGATTTTGAAGTCCGCCTGTTCTCGGGAGAGCCGCCGGTGACCGGCGGGCAAGCGGGGGCGACCTTGCTTGCCGGTGAGATGCCGCTTCCGCCTTTGTCCGTGGGAGCCGGCCCTTTTGGGGCCGATCCGACGGAGGAGCAGCCCGATATCCCGGGATACCGGATCCTCGGGCCCCTGGGTCGAGGGGGCATGGGCGTGGTCTGGCGCGCGGAGCAGTTGAGCACCCGACGGCAGGTGGCCCTGAAGCTGTTGGCCGCACACCGGATCGAATCCGGGCGGGCCCAGGCCCGTTTTCAGCGCGAGGTCGAGCTGACGGCCCGGCTCGATCACCCGAACATCACGCGGCTCTATGACAGTGGTCTGCATCAAGGGAGGTACTACTATGCGATGGAGTTGATTGACGGCGTCCCCTTGGACCAGTATGTCAAGAGCAAGGCCTTGTCGCGTCCGGAAACGCTGGTCCTGATGCAGCGGGTTTGCCAGGGGGTCCTGTTCGCTCATCTACACGCGGTGATCCATCGCGATTTGAAGCCCTCGAATATCCTGGTTGGCCCGGACGGCCAGCCCCACGTGCTGGACTTCGGTCTGGCGCGAGGTCTGCTGGAGGATGAGGAGGCACCGGCCATCTCCATCGAGGGCCAGGTCGCCGGTACGCCCGCCTACATGTCGCCGGAACAGGCGGCCGGCAATCAGGATCGGATCGACACCCGGACCGATGTGTTCAGCCTGGGAGTGATTCTGTATGAGCTTCTGACCGGGCAGTCACCGCATGACCTGTCCGGGTCCACCCTGGATGTGTTGCGCCGGGTCATGGAAGGCCGGATCCAGCGCCCCCGCGAACTCGATAAATCGATCGACGGCGAGTTGGAGGCCATCCTCCTGACCGCCCTGGCTACCCATCCGGACGAGCGGTATGCCTCCGCGGGCGCGCTGGCGAAGGATATCGGCAACTACCTCGAGGGCGAGCCCCTGGACACCCGCGCGCACACGACGCTGTACTTTCTGCGCAGGAAGGCCGGGAAGTATCGGGTTCAGATAGGAATGGGCCTGGCGGTGTCTCTGGTCCTGTTGGGAACGGTTCTGGCGGCCTATACCAGGATCGTCGGAGAACGGGCGGTCCGTCGCGCCAACGAAGAACGAATCCAAAGGGAGCTGGAGGGGGTATCGGAGAAGCTCAAGCTGGCCGATCTGCGGGCCAGGATTCTCGGCCGAGATAAGAAGGAGGCTGAAGAGGCCCTGAATTCGCTGTTGGAGGAGTACGTCCAGGGCCAGGACGAGATCAGCCAACTCCAGCACCAGTTGGGCGAGAGGAAGGCTCCCGTCCCGATCCGACGGGTCGATCTCCGGCCGCGGGAGGCCCTGGCCTCTACGGCGCTGGTCCGGAGACCCTTGACTCCCGACGGGGTCGAATCCTGGACGCTGGAGACCTGTGGACACCGCGGTCCCGTCGGCACGCTGACCTACAGTCCGGACGGCCGCCGGCTCGCGTCCACCAGTGGCGACGGCGTAACGCGGGTCTGGGACGCAGAATCGGGCCGGTTGATGCAGATTCTGATGGACCCTAATGGGAACCGTGATCCGCCCCGGCGTGCGGAGGGGCAGGAGGCCGGCCTTTCGTGGTCGGCGGGCGCTTCGACTCTCGGCGTTGCGGAAATCATCCGGCGGTGGGAGGTGGAATTGCCGGCGGGATGGCAGCCGCTGGCAGGGGCGCTGACGTCCGCCGCACTGTCACCGGATCGCAAGATGCTGGCGTTGGGAGACCGCAATGGTACGATCCGCGTCTTCGATCCCGCCTCCGGACGATTGCGCCACGCCAACCTGCCAGCTTGGTGTGGTCCGGTCCATGCGGTGCAGTTCTCCACCGATGGGAAGACGTTGGCCACCTGTGCGGGATG
>VGYL01000001.1 GCA_016872975.1 Planctomycetota bacterium | reverse complement strand
ACTTTTTCAATGCCGCAGGGCCGCGACTTCCTGCAAGGGGGAGTATGGGGGTCAACTCTTGACACTTGACGGATCTGTCAAGTGTCAAGAGTTGACCCCCTCGGCTTTCCCCCGCTCCTTTGCAGGAATCAGTAGTCTTTGAACTTCCGCATCCATGGAGGCCAATCTTCCGGTTTGGCGCCTCCGGCCTTCGTCCAGGGCCCGGCCGTGTTGAAGTTGCCGTGCCACTTCAACGTCCAGAGCTCCTTGAGCCCGACCGGGCGGACCGACCAATCCAGGAACAAGGCGTTCATGGTCCCGTCGTGGCGGTTGATGCTCAGGTCCATGTGGTAGAGGCCCCCCAACAGGCTGACGACGATGCCGACGACGGGCTCACTCTTGGGCGGCGGGTCCTTTTCCGTCATCATCCAGACCGTGGGGCTGACCGCATCGAGAAGGACCGGGATGTTGGCGCCGCGCGCGAGCGTGTACGTGTTGGTTTCATTCCGCCACCGGGTCCCAAAGAAGACAAGATTCGACAGGCTGCCGAAGAGATTGCGGTTCAAGCCGTAACTTCCGCGAAACGCCGGAGTGGGCTTCAGGATCTCCCACGCCAGGAAGGTCCCCCCCACGCTCATCTCCAGGTAGTTCACGCCGCCGCTCGTGGCCCCGCCGCTCACCTGGCCCGTGGTTTTGGTGGCCATCGGACAGCAACTGATGTCGCGCGTCTCGACCCCGTGATAGCGTCTCGGGTCATTGGGATCGGTGTTGCGATCGAGGTGCAGACCGCGCAGGAGCGACAGGGCGGGGAGGATGTCCGTAGAACGCGCGAAACGGCCCTGGTGCTCCTCCAGGTACACGGCCAGGGTCGTTCCCCACTGCTTGAGGTGGGCCCGGCAGACCACCCCGCGGGCCCGCTTCCGCGCCGCGTGCAGGGCCGGCAGCAGGGCCGCCAGCAGCAGCGCAACGATCGAAATCACGACCAGCAGCTCGATGAGCGTGAAGCCGGCGGCCTTCGCGCTCGGCGCCTTCCCGCGGGCTGTCTTGTCTGGGCCGCATTTCATCTCTGCTCCTGCCCCTTCCTCGGCTCTTCGATCTCGGTGACGAGCCACGTGTCGAACGGGCGGGTCTCGCACGAGAACTCCACGGAGATCTGCCGGGTGAGGTTGGCCAGCACCGGATCGAGATTCCCATCGCCGAACGTCGTGAAAGGTCCCTGGCGCTCGGACCTGCGCCCGGTGGGAACGGTGTAGGACACACAGGGCTGAAACCGGATGGGTATTTCATCGAGCCCCTGGGCCTCCAGGATGACGGGCCGATGGAAGCGCGCGCCGACCTGATGGAGGAGCCCGGCGACAGTCGTTTGACCGCTGCCTCCGAGGGGTCTGGCCTTGTCGGGGGCGGTCTCCGCGAACAGATAGATCGGGTCCGTATCCCGGTGGCCTTCCAGCGGCTGTCTCTCGTATCGTCCCCGTACGACGATGACCTCCCGCTCCCCGCGCCGGCGGGCGATGCGAATCCGGCGCTCCCACTGGCGCTCCAGGATCCTCTCCAGGGCACCGAACCTCTGTTCGAGGGACGTATCCGCACGGACGATCCAATCACCGCCCAACGGAAGCTGGAGCAGTTCCGTGGGACCGCCTATCTCATACTGTTTCAGCCCGAACTCCCTGCCCAGATCTCCGAGGAGGAATCCCAGCGTGCCCTCGTGCGCGGCGACGCCCGAACTGTGCAACGTGCCGTCCCAGCGGAAGGATAGAAACAAGAAGGGGGGCCGAGGGCCCGGGTTCACGCGGGAGTCCTGACGGAGTCCCTGCAAGTGGTACTGCCGCTCGGGGATGAATGGCGGACGGACCCACCGCAAGATCTCGCCGTCCGCCAGCGAATACCGCCGGTCGAATCGGCTGCGCCAGTCGGCCGGCGGGACCAGGGGGCCGTCCGTTCGAACCGGGGCCAGCCCGTTCAGCAGGGTAATGCTATTGGCATCCACCGTGACGCCGTGCCACTCGGCGCGGACGCCGCTGTCCGAGGGAAAGAGGTGTGCCTCGCGCCGACGGACCCGATCCTGCAGGTGCAGACCACCGCCGGCCGCACTGATGTAGACGGCTCCCTCGCTCGCGTCGAGGATGTGGTTCCACACGTCGATGCGGCTGCGGAGTTGGTTCACATCAGCCGGAATGTCGCGGGCGCCTGCCATCTCCTTTTCGAGGTCGCCACGCTCCTTGCGCAAACGATCCAAATCCCCCTGGTCCTTCCCAGGCTGAGCATCTTCTTCCCTGGCCCGGGTCAGTCGGACCAGGGTCGTTCGCTGGGGCGTGGCCGCGCCATGCACGGTAATCGTGCCGTCGGCCAATTCCAGCCAGTCGGCGTGCCCGGTGGAGTACAGCCTCGGATTCCCTCCCTGGCGGTCCGCCCGCAGCTCTCCCGCGGCCTGCACAGAGACGGTTTCCAACGCGGGCAGGGGGGCCATCTTGGCCAGAAAGTTGGCGGCCACCAGTCTGCCTTCGAACGGCCCTCCTGCCAGGATCGCGGCCAGTCCCTTCACGTCTTGCGCCGCCGCCATTTGGCGCAGCGCGAAAAGGTCGGGCTGAACGTCTGACGTGCGCGTTTCCCCGGGGGAACCGGCCCGCGGGTTCGAGTCCTCTTGCGGCCCGGGAATCGTCGCTCCAATCACGACGCCGATGGCCACGCCGACCGCCAGAAGAGCCGTGGCACTCATCCGGGTGGTCCACAGGGGCATTCCGAGCCTCCCCCAACTGCGCCGATGCGGCGTCTGATCCGCCGTCCGCCGGCGGCCATGTTCCTTGAGCACCTCCGTCCAAAGGGCCTTATCCGCTTCGGGACTGGCCCGGAAAGAGGCCGCTTGGACCAACCGTCTGATCTTGCGTGCCGCTCTCATGTCACAATCTCCCGTTCAGGAGGGACCGCAGTCTCTCGATTCCGTGTCGGTATCGGCCGCGCACCGTCGTCAGCGGGACCGCCTGAAGCCGCGCGATCTCGCGGAGCTTCAGTTGGCCGTTCAGGTGCAGGGCGATGACCTCGCGCTGCTCGTCCGGCAGCCGGGCCAGGGCCCGCGCGACCAGGCGCGACCGCTCGTCGGACAGTAGCCGCCTATCCGGCGGGTCGATGTCCGATTCCAGGGGCATCTCTTCGTCCAACGCGGAGCCCCGCCGTTTGCGGGTCCGCATCTGGTCGCGGATGCGGTTGACCACGCAGGTGGCCAGATAGCTGCGCAGGCTGCCGTGCAGGCGGAACTTGCCCGCGGACTGGGCGAACGTGACGAAGACATCGTGCACGACGTCCTCGGCGGTGCCGCCGTCGTTCACTATCGCCATCGCCAAGGTCAGCAGATAGTCGCGGTACTTCTCGTAGATCCGCTGCAGCGCATCCAGGCTGCCGGCCTTGAACCTCAGTTTGAGCAGCTCATCTTCCAGCATTCGTGAACGCCGTTACCGTCATCCCAACGACCGTTGTTCCCTATTATCACGAACCAGCCCCGGCCTGGGGCACAAGAATCTCACGCTTTTCTCCGAGGAGACGAAATGGCCCGGTTCTCTTCAGGGCAATCGCATGCAGGCAACGTCATCGTGGAATGATCTGCGAGGAACACCTGGCGTGTGGCCCGGAGCCGTTCGGAGTCCCGCGTTTACGCGGGCGTTGGGAGTACCGCGTTCACGCGGCGTTCGGAGTTCCGCGTTCACGCGGGTCACACAGTCCTGCCTCCACTTTCCCTTCCGCGTTTGCAGAAGATGGAGCCGGCTGCGCCGGAAGACCTTCAGACCCGCCTGAAGGCGGAACTCCAAACGGCTCCATCGCTGAACCTGTAATTGCCCTGGACTTGATCGAGCATTTCCTGGCCCTGCCCCTGGAGAGGCATGACAGCGCGTCTCTGCTGGCCCCCGCCCTGGACATCGCCAGCGCGACCCGTCGCACGCTCTCTCACATGTCCGGCACGGCATTTCGCAAGTTCCAGGACGATAGAGATAGATTGCCGCGCTCGGCCAGCCTCGCTCGCAATGACATGCAGCCGCCAGTCATGTCATTGCGAGTCGCGCAGCCGCTGCGCGGCGGGCAGGAGAACGAAACCCACCGCCTCCAGGGTGCCATGCCTACGCCTCGTCGGCATGTCTTTCGCCCCGGATGGGCACGTCTACGCAAAGCCGTAGACATGGCACCCAACGCTTCCAGTTCCTCAGAGGGTGTGTGAGAAGTGGCACGGGCATCCTGCCCGTGGGCTTTCGTGGCATCGGCATCCTGCCGATGATTCATGGGCTGGAAGCCCATGCCACCTGGAACCGGCTTCTCACACACCTGCTCAGGAGGAGCGCAGCGACGAAGCGATCTCCTCCCATGGGTCGCGGGACTTCCGAAATGCGGAACTTAGGGTTTGGCTTTGTCGTCTGCCTGGGGCGCGGCCGGCGCGTTGCCGGCCGGCGTCTGCTTCCTGGCCACGGGCGCGGGTTGGCGCGTGTCTTCGATGGGGCAGACATAGTACGGCATGCCGTTGAACTCGAACCGCTTCCAGTTGGAGGGCACCTGGCGCAGGCCTTGATAGGGGTCGATGACGCCCGGCACGGTCTTGCCATCCGCCGGAAGGACGAAACGCACCCCCGGTGCGAACTGCTGCTCGAGAGACTCGACCCGCTGGCGCAGGTCGGCGACCTCTTTGCGGAGTTGCTCGATCTCGGAAGTCCCCTGGACGGGCTCCGACGCGGCGCGCCCTGCCCCGAGGGCGGCCACGGCCACGAGGACCCCGGCCAGCAGCAATAAACCCATGCGTGTGATCCTGTGTGCTTTCATCGCGGTTCTCCCGATAGCTTGCTCTCTATCGTTGTGGTGATTCCGTTTCCTTGGGCTCGCCGACCGACAGGATGACTTCGGTGCCATCCCGCAGGGTGTACCGCTCGCGGTTGAACACGAACTCGCGGCCCTTGACTTCCTTTTCCTGTGGGCCGAGTCTTTCGGCCTTGCCGGTCTGCCGCAGTTGGTCGATCTCCGTCCAGGCGGCCGTCGTCAAGCACATCTGCGCCGCGGCCTTCGGGTAGTCCCGGTCGCCTTCGCCGATAGTCCGGACCCGGCCGTCCGGCAACGTGTACCGGTGAACCAGGGTCCGGCTGTCGAGCCGGCCGTTCACCTCCGACTCGATCACCCGCACCAGCTTGGCGGCGTTCTGGCGCCGCAGGAGATCGAGCACGGCAAGGTCTGTTTCCGTTTGCTGCGCGTCGGCCGCAACGTTGGCATCGGACGTGCTGATCGTGTACACCGGCAGGGCGCCCTGGCTGACGAGTTGGTGGTCGCCGCCCGGCTTGCGGCCGGCCGCATCCGACCCCATTTCGATAATGATCCCGACGATCCCGCCGAGACCCACCAGAACGGCGGCGGCCGCGGCGAGTTTCCACGTCCTGGAGGGCAGGGCGGTCGTCCGACCCGTTCGGACTTCTCCGAGAATCCGCCGGCGCAACTGCTGCCGATGCGGCTCGGACACGTATTCCGGCACGGCGATCCCGCGCAGGTACTGCTCGATTCGCTCTACCTCGGTGCTCATAGTCCTGTTCCCAGCTATTTCGGCAAAACATCCCACCGCGTGAGGATTTCCTGCAATTGGGCCAGTCCGCGGTGCAGTTGGGATTTGATCGTGCCTTCTCTGGCCCCGGTAATCTCCGCAATTTCCGCAATCGTCTTGTCTTCGAAGTACCGCAGTACGATCACCGTGCGATACTTCAACTTCAACTCCCGCAACGCCTCGTGCAGCAGGCGGAACTCCTCGGCCGCCGCCGGCGGCTCATCCGCGGCGGGAGCGGCGCCTTCTCTTTCGCCAAGCTGCCCCTGGAAGCCGGCGGCTTTCGCCCACCGGTGCCGGCGGTGGTGCATCCGGATCTCGTTCGTGGCAATGCGATACAGCCACGCCCGAAAGGGGATCTGCCGCCAGCGAAAACGCCCCAGGTGCCGAAACGCGGCCAGAAAGACGTTCGACGTCAGGTCTTCGGTGGCCGCATGGTCGAGCGTGCAACGATACACGTAGCCGAAGATCTCGCGATAATACTTGTCATAGAGCTTGCCCGCGGCCTGCGGGTCCTGTTGGGCCGCAGAGACCAGACTCTGGTCGTCATCGACAATGTCGGGCTTGGCGTCCAAGCCGCACTCTATCACTTCATCCGTCATCGCTATGCCCCGGCGCCGGTCTTTACCTATCATAATGCACAAATCCCGGCGCGGTTGCATTTTCCCTCCGCGATTCGACGAAAAATCCGGTTCGTAGTGTGCTCGTAAGAGCATAGAAAGCAAGGCAAAGGCCAGCAGGAGCCCAGTGCCACCTTTGTACGCGCGTGGCTGGGTAATCCACGTGGGCTGAGGTCCATCCTACGCAGCGCACGAGAAAAGCCGGGCTCGTATGAAGCCCGGCATGGAGATGGCCTCTATGGGGCAGGGCCGTGGTATCAGTCGTCCACCTGCCACCAATCGTTGTCGAAATGATGCCATTGGGGCGTCGTAATGACGAGGGTGGTCTCGCTTTCCCGCCGCACGCACTGTGCCCGGGCATGCCGGCCGTCCGCGCTGAGGGTCACCGCCTGTACGTACACCTTGCGGGTGCCCTCCAGTCCACCCATGCTGAGCAACCGCTGGCGGAACTCTTGTGGACCGGCCACGTCGCCGACTCCCTGGCGGAGCCGTTCCAGGTCGGCCGCGCTGCCGCCGAAACGCTGGGGAAAGTGAGAAAATAAGGGAGAAGGGCGCCCGGCCCTCCGACCTTCTGGACTTCCTACCTTCTTGCCCTCCGGCCTGGGCTCTTCTCTGTGTCCTCTGTGGCCAAAATTCCTGTTTAGCCTTTGAGCGGATCATTGCTTTTCCGGCGTGGGCGGGTGCGGATAAACCTTTGCCCGGGAAGGGATAAGCCGAAATGTCGGTACTGCACACGACGATTCCCTTGACAGGAAGAACAACTGTGTACACAATTGAATACATGATTGGGTACATACGGCAAAGGATCAAGTTATGAGATTTGTCAGCATTCGCGACCTGCGTGAGAAATCCGGCGAGGTCTGGAAGACGCTTCCGGGAGAAGGCGAGATGGTCATCACCAGTAATGGGCGCCCCATCGCCATTCTCGCCGCGGTCAACGAATCGAACCTGGAAGAATCCCTGTCGGCCTTCCGCCGAGCCCGGGCCGTGGAGGCGGTGACGAGCCTGCAGCGACGGTCGGTGGAGCAAGGGACTGACGGCATCTCCAGGGAGGAGATCGACGCAGAAATCAAAGAAGTACGCCAAAGGCGCTCTCGATGAAGATCGTCCTCGATACAAACGTTCTGGTAGCAGGTCTGTTGTCCCCCTGGGGGCCTTGCGCCCAGATTCTGCGGATGATTTCCTCCGGCGAGTTGTCTCTCTGTCTCGACGCTCGCATCCTATCCGAGTACGACGAAGTTCTCCGTCGTCCCAAGTTCGGGTTCCGCATCGACCGAGTTGTCGCTCTTGTGGACCATATCGAGCACAGCGGCGTCCTCGTGGCGTCTTCCCCGCTGTCCGATCCTCTGCCGGACCCGGACGACCACCCGTTTCTTGAGGTCGCCCGAGCCGGCCAGGCGGCCTGCCTCGTCACCGGGAACCACGCACACTTCCCCACGCGGCAATGCCGCGGAACCAAGGTGCTTTCGCCCGGCGACTTCCTGACATTCCACCGCAAGAAACGGCGAACCGATCCTTGACGGCCGGGAACGGGCCTGCGCCTGACAGGTTAGGATGGCCCCCGAATTGCCCATCATACCCATCGCCCTGGACGGCGCGATCCTTCAGGGGGACCTTTGCTCGAGCAGGCGGGAAAGAACGCTCTCGTGGCCTCCCAGGCGTGCGCACTCCAGGGGCGTATATCCGTCATCGGTCCTGGCATTTGCATCGGCGCCGCCGGCCAGCAGCAATTTGGCTATCCTCGCGTAGCCCTCGAATGTCGCGAAGTGCAAAGGGGTGTGCCCCCGGTCGTCCCTCGCATTGACATGGGCGCCTCGATGGATGAGCATCTCCGCCACATCGGAATGGCCCAGGCGCGCCGCATTGTGCAGAGGTGTTATTCCTCTGTCATTCCCAGCATTCACATCGGCACCTCTCTGTGCCAGGCTTCTTGCCAAACCGATATCGCCGTTCCAGGCCGCCTCACACAAGGGTGTGTCGCCCATCTTATCTCTGGCATTGACGTCGGCGCCTTTTTCCATGAGGAGTTCCGCTGTCCGGCTCTTGCCCCACCAAACGGCGACATGCAATGGTGTGGTGCCGTGGCTGCATCTGGCATTCCTATCGGCGCCGGCGGTGATCAGTAGATCGGCTATGTCCTGACGATCCTGCCAGGCGGCTCCATGGAGCGCGGTGAATCCATTCGTTTGCCTGGCGTTGACGTGTGCGCCATGGGCCAGGAGTATCTTGGCCGCTTCGGCGTGTCCCTCATGTGTGGCCCAATGCAGCGCTGTGTTGCCGTCCGTCTCTTTGGCGTTGACATCCGCCCCTTCCGCGATGAGCGAACGAATCCGATTCAACTCGCCTTCGCGCGCGGCGCTCTGCAAGGGACTGAGCTTGCCGCCCAGCCAGAGGACGTCAAGGAGGTGGCTGTAGAGGCAAGCTCCCGGCCTTTCATCTACGTGGCTTTCCGGGGCCACGCCATATCGGCCGAACACCTTCTCGCCCGGAATCGGCATTCCATGCGAAACCGCCAGGGCCTTGCCGTTGATCGTGACACCCCAGGAACTCTTCTTCATGGTCGCCCGGAAGTCCTCGTACAGGTCTTGGGGCAGGAAGATCGAGTAGGCGCGTCCCGGTAGACGGGGCGACGGCCAGCGGTCCGGCCAATCGGAGAAATGGGGTGTACTGCCAGGATCGAAGACCAAGACCTCGATTTTCTCGGGCAGCCAAGGCCGGGCTTGTGGGTGTCGATAGGCGGCCACGGTGTCAAAGCATAGCCTCAGAGATCGCGGGATTTCGTAGACCGTGCTGCGTACGGACCCGAACTTCAGTTCTGCCGTGGGATGACCGTAGACCTCGACCATTCGCGGAGTGTTGCCGCCGAAGTAGAAGTAGTAGGTATCCTGGTCTGTCCAATGCACGCGGGAATACCTGGACTTCAATAGCCAAAGACCCTCCAGCAGGATCTCGTCCTTCAGACTTGTGTACTCACCTTCCGTGAGTCGAGCAAATTCGTATCGTTTCTCGCCGGGATTGAAGTAGATCAGACTTCTGTCCTCATATAATGTGAATCTCGGCGAGTCCGCTCCTATGATGTGCGCCCAATTCTCACGGATCTTCAGCGAGAAGACCACGCCGGCAGTATGGGCTGGTTGTGTCGATGCCGGCAGGCTCATGCCGCCCGCAAGGAGCAGAAGAGCAAGAAGAATCCCTTGTCGCTGTCCCATCTGATCGCTCCGCCAGAAGACATATCTCTCTTATTGGGGCCCAACCTGGACCCTTGAGTCGAGATTCTCCACTATTGTCCACAACCCTGTCACGATCGGCAAGCGAAAAGAACAAGTCCACCGCCTCCAGCGATGTGCGCCTCGGCTCCCATGCCTCACCTTTGCACGGATCGTTTGCGTTGGGCCTCGGAGTTGATTCACACCGCCGAAGCCGTATATTCGAGCGGAGAATACACCCGGTCCGTCAATGTGAGAAGGGGACATCGCCATGGACAGGCGCCGGGGATTCCCGTTGATCGAGTTGCTGGTCGTTATCAGCATCATTGCCCTCCTGAGGGACATGCGGCTGTGCCGCGAGGAGATCCGAAATTCCAAACCCCACACCGCGAAAGCGGAAGGATCACTCCGAAACCAACATATCACTGCGAGCGAAGCGCGGCATTCCAAAGCACAAATGGCCGAAACGCCGGCGCCGAGCCTCATTCCCTTCTGAATCTCGGGCCTCGAAGTTCGTGCTTCGTATGGGTCCTTCTCAGAGGGATTCTATCGGCAGAATCCGGATTCTCCGGGTGGCCTCGTCCAAGCTGATCAATGCGCCCCGTTCCAGAGATTCCCGGCATCCGTTCAGTACGGTAACTATCATCCCACGCGGGCGAGAGGTTCATGTCGATCAGGATCTTCATAGCCGTTATGACGGAAGAGGCACCTCGACCTCTTCGACGCGCCAGGCGGCATAGGCGAGCGCTTCATCAATGTCCGCCGGCTCCAAGTAGGGGTAGCGCTGGAGGATGTCCTCCTTGGAATGGCCCGAAGCGAGCATCCCCACAATCATATCGAGCGTGACACGCATCCCTCGAATGCAGGGTTTGCCTCCCATGATCTTGGGATCCAATGTGATTCTCGTGAGCTTCATGGTGTTCATTCTATCGAGGATGGGACCCGCACGCAAGCAGCTTATGACAAACCCTGGGTATACCCTCTCAATTGCCTCCCAACGGCAATCGGACCATCGCGTCGGCTCTGGGTTGATTCCAGCGGGCGAAGCGGTATATTGGTGGGCGGAAATGGCAAAGTACCGAATCTCAAGGACCGAAACGCTGACGCCGTGCGGGCGACCTGTTTTGAATTTTCTTCCCTTTCGGTCATTGGGATTTGTTTGAGATTTGGGATTTCGTGCTTGGAATTTCACCTCCCGCCGCCGTTTTTCTCCCAGATGTCACGGCGGACGACCCACATGCCGGGCTGATAGGGCTTGACCGTGGCGTGCTCCGGAATCCAGACCTTGCTCTTGTGGCGGCTCTCGACGTGGCCGTCGTAGAAGGCGAGATTGACGGCCTGGTTGTGGCGGTACATGGTCGGTCCGCCGCAGCCGGCCTGCTTGTACTGATTGACGGTGCCCAACTGGCCCAGCACGTCCCAGCCGTGGATGTAGTCGGCGCCCTTCCACTTGCTCCACCAGTCGTGGGCCTCGTTGAACTGCATCTTCTCGGCCGGGTGCGGGATCGTGGACATCTTGTGCCCCAGCACGGACATACCCATGGTGGCGTCCCAGGAGGGCGAGCCGATCGACGGGTACCAGTCCTCGATGTTGTAGCCGTAACTGACCAGGGTGCCGGTTGTCGTACCCTGCTCGACGTTGTAGGCGTGGGCCCAGGCCTTCTGCTGGTCGCTGGGGCAGCGATAGCGCGCGGGCGTCTGCACGGACGACAGGCCGGGCTGCGTGTCGCTGTAGCCGATGTACTGGCGGAACTGCCGGTTGCTCGTCCACAAGGTCGTGTTCGAGCCGACGGTGAAGCGGCAGGGCACCGTCCAGTCGTCGTTGTTGGCCACGTACACGCCGTTGGCCACCGCCAGGCCGCGGAGATTGGCGGCGCATTTCATCTTGCGCCCCTGGTCCCGCGCCAGACCCAGGGCCGGCAGCAGCACGGCCATCAGGATATGGCAATCACGGCGATGACGACGAGCAGCTCGATCAGGGTGAAGGCGGGGCGTTTCATCGTGTACCTCCTTTGGAGAGATTGCGATTACGACTCCAAGAAACTCGACTCCGAGGCGTCCCCCCCCATTCCCCTACGGCGTCTCGGCGTATCACCGGTCCTATGATACCCCATTATGCCCGTCGGATCAAGGCGGGATTCTGCGAATGCTGCCTATCGGCGTTTCCTCGGCCGGCGCCGCTGGCGTCGTCGATTTCTCTCGACGTTCTCCCGGAACATCTGGTAGTGCCTCTTGATTCGCTCGACATACTTGGAGTCCTGGAGCAGGACGTTGCGGACCAGGTCCACCAGGGCAGGGGCCAAGTCGGTTGCCGGGCTCAGGAGATTCAGGGCGGGCCCTTTCAGGCGGGCGGCCTCCGTCTGGTCGCCCGATCCCATCCACCGGGCGTAGAAGTCCACGTCCTCCCATCCCCACCCGATCACCGCTTGGACGCCGGGCCGCGATCGGGCGATCACGTAGAACAGAACCCGCCGGCAGTCGCACCCCGGCTCATCGCAGTACATTTCCAGGAAACCGTAGTCGTTGGGGGGAAGCCTCGAGCCGGAGCCGGGAAACACGGTGATGGACCGCGTCTCCTGCTTCGCTACTTCCGGGAAGTACTCCTGCAACGAAACGTAGGGCATAACGCCTCCTTGGCGGCGGCTCATCGGCAGGCAAAAACCGCTCTTTTCTCATCGCTCAAATCAACGAGACAGCAAGTACCCATTATGGAGGTGATCCCGGCAAAAAGCAAGGGCATGCCCCGCACAGAGCAGGGCAAACGCAAAGTCCCGAAGACGTGTGGCAGCGTCAAGGCCGGTAGGCCTTGGCGATGGTCCTGCGCACGGGCAATCCGCCATCGCCAAGCTCCGAAGAGGGTTCCCAATCGCGATGAATCGCGATTGGGAGCCCTGACTCCGCTTGACGCTGCCACCCATACAGCGAACGACTTTGCGTTTGCCCTGCCGCACAGAGGCGCCGGTATTACGGGGTTGCCTCGTTCGGCCCGGGAACGCGGTAGGTGGCCAGTACCGGGAGGTGGTCCGACAGGTCGCTGGGGATCACGGTGTACTCCAGCAGTTGCCAGTCGGCAGGGGCGAAGAGGTAGTCGATTTGGCGCCTGGGGGCGCGGGAAGGACAGGTGGGCGAGCCGTCGAGTGGGGCGGTGAATTTGTCGGTGGCGAGGAGGCGGTCGAGGGCGGGACGGTCCGGCTCGGCGTGGAAGTCGCCCGCCAGAAGGGCGGGTTGGTCGCCGGCGAAGTCCAGGATCTGCTCCATCTGCCGGGGCCGGGTCCCGCTGAACAGGGCCGTCAGATGGACGGAGGCCAGCAGGACTTCCCGGCCGCCGAGGAGCGTGCGGCACCAGAGCGTGCGATACTGGATGCCGATCCGGCGCAGCAGGGGGCGGCCGGGCAAGGGTTGATTGGTCACCACCTCCGGCGGCCAGCGCGACAGGATGGCATTGCCCCGGACCAGACGATAGAAGGGCAGGCCGGTGTTGACGCTGGCGCCGAAGCTCCACATATGCATGCCGGCGGCCTCGGCCAATTGCGGCGTCTGATCGAAGGAGCCGGGACCGGCCTCCTGCGCCACTTCCTGCAGAAACACGAGGTCGGGCCGGTGCGCGCGGATCAGCTCTCCCATGCGGCGTACCCGCTCGGCTACGTGCTGCGGTCTCAGGAACACCGGTCCTCGACGGGCGCCGCTCATCCAGATATTGTAGGTCATGACCCGCAGAACGATGCCATTTGCTTCGGAAGCCGGCCGGACAGAGGGATGGGAGGGCCGGCCCCGGCGCGGGGCCTCCGGAACCGGGAAGAACCTCTCATTCACGACCGCCAGAACGATCAGCGCCGCCAGGAGACCCCCAACGATCGCGCCGGTGCGCCGCACGAAGCGCCATGCGTTCCTTGCGGCGTTTCCGCGTCGTTGGCACGGCCGCGGCTACATCGACATGTCTATCCCGTACACGCATGGCAGCTTCCGCCGTACTCTGGCACTGGCTCTTGCCGCAGGGCGACCGATCCCCCGCGGGAATAGAGAATCCCACAGGATACGCAGGTGAAAATGGCGGGTTCTCCAGCTTTCGGAGGGCAGGATTCTCCCGACGCGCAGAGTAGAACTCCGTCCCTCTCGACACAGCGGGTGAAAGCCGTTTGGAGTACCGCCTTATGAGTTTTGACGAACAAGTTCGGTAATGAACCCGGCGACAGGCGCTCTTCGTAGGGCGAGCGTCCCCGCTCGCCGAAGATGTCGTGCGAGGACGCACGACCTACGCGGAGAGCGGTTCACGCGACATTACCGAGCTTGTTCGTCAAAACTCATAAGGCGGGTCTATGAGTCTGCCGGCGCAGCCGGCTCCACATGGCGTAAACGCGGAAGGGAAGAAGGAGTGCCGGACTGTTTGGCCCGCGTAAACGCGGTACTCCGAACGCCTGCGTCAGCGCGGTATGCCAAACCCTGCGTCGGCGCAGAACTGCCCACACCGCGTCAACGCGGTACGGCAGATGCCGCCCCAGGGCTTCTGCCGCCGAGGTGCCTGGGACGCGGGCTTATCCCTTCGGGGTGAGCGGATAGCGGACCTGGAACGTGGTGCCCTGCTCGGGCGTGCTGGTGAACGAGACACGGCCGTGCAGGTAGCGCTCGGTCAGGAGCTTGATGCTGTAGGTGCCGACGCCCCGGCCGGGGCCTTTGGTGGAGAACGAGCGCTGGAAGATCTGAAGCTGGACCTCGCGCGGGATGACGCCGGGGTTGTGGACGCGGAATTCGATCTGGCCGTCGAGCTTCGTGCAGCCGGCGGTGACCGTCTCGCCGGATCGGCAGGCCTCCAGGGCGTTCTTGATCAGGTTGCACAGGACCCGCGACAGCAGGGTGCGGTCGCTCACGACCGGGATGTCTTTCGCGTCCGGGTCCAAGCGCAGGTGGCGGTCCTGCGCGACCGGATGGCGGCGGTACAGCTCGACCGCCTCCTGCAGCAGCGGCAGGGAGCGCAGGGGCTCGGGCTTCCAGGGCAGCTCGCCCGTCTCGGCGCGGATCAGGATGCGCTGGGCGTCGATCTCCTCGATCAGTTGGCGGCAGAGCCGGCCGAGCGTATCGACGTAGCCTTCGACCTGGTCGGGCTTGGCCCCTTTCAGAAAGTCGGTGTACCAGGAGAGGCCGTAGGCGACGTTGTAGATGTCATGCAGGAAGATGTGCTCGAGCGACTGGCGGCGTTTCTCGTGGCCGATATCCAGGGCAGCCAGGATCGTGAACGCCTCGTTCTCGATCGTCACCGGGGTTGTCCAGACCCGCAGCTCCAGGGCCTCGGCGTTGGGGCCGCGCAGGATGCGGCACTCTTTGACGTCGGCTTTGCCGCTCAGGCTACTCAGGACGGCGTGGACCGCCCCGCAGGTGCTGCACGCCTCCGTGGTGCCGCAGCCGCTGTCCTCTTCGAAGGCGTGGGCACAGCCCAGGACCTCCCCCACGCGTTGGCCCAAAACGCCGTCCTGCCGTTCTTGCGCCGACAGCAACTCCAGAAAACGCTCGTTCGCAAACACGATCTGCCGGAACTCGTTGACCGCCAGCAGAATACAGGGCACGACGTCGGGCAGAAGGCCCAGCAGCTTCTTGCCGGCGAACAGGCGCGCCTGCCGCGCGATCTGGTCCGCCGACGCCCGCTCCGCCGGAGCGAACTTCGTCGAGGGTCTTCTTGCCGCCATCTTACTTGCCTCTACCCAAGACCTCCCTCCCACGAACACGGCGCCGTCCTGCCAAGTCCCGGGGGCACGGCCTTTGGATAGTTTATCATCCTACAATCCGACGGGCTAGGCAACAGAAAAAATGTCGAACTTCAGAACTTCACCGTGTGTCCTGCGTAATGTACCCCGGCGTGGCCCACAGGCATGCCAGGATGACCCTACCGCTTCCAAGGGGCCGACAATGAAGATCGCCTTCCCGTACGGGCTGAAGGTCACCATGACACTCCTTCATCTGGTGTGCATGGCCACGGCCGGAAATCGGTCCGCAACGGATTCCTCTTCTGTCTTGCCTGCGGAGCCTGTGGTTCCGATCCCTCACCCCCTGACAATGCTGCTGCATGCGGAAACCGTTCTGCGGGAACTGGGCCTCAGCCGTGTGCAAGAGACGGCCGTTGGTGCGGCGGTGGACCAGGCGGATCTCTCCTTGTGGCGCCTGCGGGACCTGCCCCTGGCCGAGCGAAATCACAAGGCCCGTGTCATCCTGGACTCGTTGCGGGCGGCGGTCTCGGCGGCTCTGACGCCGCCGCAGCGTGAGCGTCTCGACCAGCTTCTCCGGCGGGCGTCCGGAATCCACGCCCTCCTTGAGCCGGATGTCACGGCGACGCTGGGGCTATCGCCGGATCAGAGGCACAGGATCCAGATGGCCCTGGCCGCGCTGCCGCGCGGCGCCGGTCCCGCCGCCCGGATCCGGGTGGAGGGCGAACGCAACCTCCTGACGATCCTGACGGATCGGCAGCGCCGGAGCTTGGCAGGGCTTCTGGGGCCGCCGTTTCCTCTTGCCGCCGTGCGAGCCGTCGCCTGTCGGGCCCCCGAGCTTGTCGGCGTTACGACGTGGATTCATTCAACCCCGCTGCGGCTGGAACAACTGCGCGGGAAGGTGGTCGTCGTGCATTTCTACGCCTTTGGCTGTATCAACTGCGTTCGGAATCTGCCGCACTACAACGATTGGCACGAACGGTTCGATCGGGACAAGTGTGTTGTCATCGGCATCCACCGGCCGGAGACGAAGCAGGAGCAGGATGTGTACAAGGTCCGGCAAAAGGCGGCGGAAGCGGGCATCCAGTACGCCGTGGCCGTGGACAACGAAAGCCACAATTGGAACGCTTGGGCCAATCGCATCTGGCCGAGCGTGTACTTGATCGATAAGGGCGGGTTCGTGCGCTACTGGTGGTACGGCGAACTCAACTGGCAGGGCACGCCGGGAGAACCGTGGATGCGGGACCGGATCGCCGAACTGATAGCTGAGCCTTATCAGAGAACGAGTCCGCCGCAGGCTCCGCCTCCTTGAAGCCGCTGATTGCGCCCGTACCGCGATCTGCCGGAGACGAATTGGTCTCTCAGCGCACCGGCGCCGGCTGCAGGGCGTCGATCTTGGCGGCCAGGATGAAGTCGTTCTCGTGCAGACCGTTGATCTTGTGGGTCCAGAGCTGGATTTTCACCTTGCCGTAGCTCAGATAGATGTCCGGGTGATGCCCCTGCTCCTCGGCCAACTCCCCGATCGCATTGACGAAATCCAGGGCCTGACGGAAGTCATCGAACCTGAACTCCCGCTCCAGATGGTGTTCTTCGGCCACCCACCAGTCCGGCGCCAGTTCCTGGGACAGTTTTCGGATCTCGGGCCCTTTGAGCGGCTCGGCGCCCTCGGCACACGGCACACATCGTTTATCCGCCAACCCGGCCATGGCTTCACTCCTCAGCCTGATGTCTTGCGGTTCACAGCCACCTTACTCGCTACCTACGCACCGCCGGAGAAGCGGCGTGTGCGTAGTTTCCCCCTTCTGGCCGGGCGAATCGCCTACACTCCGAAGAACGGCCTGGTTCAGAACCCGGTAACCGTCTGGGTGGGTGGCAGCGGCAAGGCCGGAGGCTCTGCGCAGGCCTTGCCGATGGCGCAGAGGCAAGACCATCGGCAAGCTCCGAAGACTGCGCTTGCCGCTGCCACCCATCCTTTGGTACCCGAGAAGGCCGTTTCTTGGAACCAGGCCCGAAATACTGGCAGTTCCGGTACAAATGTGCTATCATTCTAAAGAGGACACGCTGGTGACTTCCGATCGTGATTCCAATTGTTCGGCGTCGAGACTGGCTGGTGATTTCCGTCATTGTGCGATACTTCTGAGGGCGTTTTGACATGAAGCTGACGTATGATCCGAGATACAACATAGCGTACATACGCTTTCACGAGAAACGAGCGGATGTGGAATCGCTGCGGATCAGCGACGAACTGGTGGTAGACATCGCGCCGGACGGGACGGTTTACGGAATCGAGCTTCTGAATGCCAATGAGCAGTTGCAGCGGGATGATCTGGGCGAGCTTGTCGTCGTCAACGAGGCCACCGGCGAGCACGCGAATCTGCCCCTGGCAAAGGCCCAGACAGGATGACGCGAGTACTCGCTGCCGTAGATCCTGTCCGTGGGGCTTCTTGCCATCGGCATCCTGCCGATGATTGGTCCTTCCGCCATCGGGGCTGTAGTACGGCATTTCGCAAGCCCTGGGATTATAGAGTAGAGATTGCTTCGTCGCTGAAGCTTCTCGCAATGACATACTTGGGCGCTCTATGTCATTGCGAGCGAGGCTCGCCGAGCGCGGCAATCATGTCATTGCGAGGAGCGCAGCGACGAAGCAACCTCACCCTTAGTCGCGGTACTTGTGAAACGCGGCAGTAGTGGACAAGGTGCACACAGCATACCCGACAAGAGCCTGCGTGGACCTATTTCTTAGCCCGGCCGTTTGTCGAGGACGCGGGTGGCGGGGTCGAGGGTGCGCAGGGATTTGGGCTCGACGAGGGTGACTTTGGGCTCGACGTCGAGGACGGCTTTGAGACGCTTGGCGGCCTGGAGCCGCAGGGTCTCGATGGTCTTGACCTCGTCGAGGAAGGGGATCTGGTCGGCGATCTCGACGCGGATCTCGATGGTCTCGATGCCGCGGTCCTGGTCGAGGACGATCTGGAAGTAGGGACTGACGCCGTCCAGGCCGGCAAGGGTCTCCTCGATCTGGGCGGGGAAGAAGCCCACGCCGTGGAACAGGATCAGGTCATCCGTGCGGCCCAGGACCCGGGCCATGCGGATGGAGGTCCGGCCGCAGGGGCAGGGGTCGGGATCGATCCACGTGATGTCCCCGGTCCGGTAGCGGATCAACGGGAAACCTTCCTTGGTGATCGTGGTCAGGACCAGCTCGCCTTCTTCGCCCACTTCGACCGGCGCGAGGGTCTTGGGATCGACGACCTCGACGAGAAAATGGTCTTCGTTGATATGCAGGCCCTGGTGCAGGTGGCATTCGCCGGCGACGCCCGGCCCCAGGACCTCGGTTGGACCGTAGGTGTCGGTCGAGACGATCTGCAGTTGCTCTTCGATCTGCCGGCGGACGGGATCGCCCCAGCGCTCGCCGCCGAAGAGGCCCAGGCGCAGATGCAGCCGTTCCCGGTGGACCTGCACCTCGTCGAGGCTCGCGGCAATGGTCAGGGCGTGGCTCGGGGTCGAGATCAGGACCGTGGTCTTGAAGTCCCGCATGACGACGATCTGCTTGGCCACGCTGGTCGTCAGCGATGCGGGAATCACCGAGGCCCCGACCCGCTCGGCCCCCTGGTGGAAGCCGAAGCCGTCGGCGAACAGGCTGTAGTGCAGGGCAATCTGGACGACATCATGCTCCGTTACTCCGGCCGCCGTCAGCAGCCGGGCGGCACATTCGCGCCAACTGCGCAGGTCGTTCTGCGTGTAGCCGACGACGATGGGCTGGCCGGTGGTTCCGGGGGTCGTGTGGATGCGGACGATGTCGCGCAGAGGTACCGCGAACATGTCGTAGGGATAACTCTTTTGCAGGTCCTCTTTCGTCGTGAAGGGCAGCTCCCGCAGAGCCCGCACGTCCTTGAGCCGCTCCAGGTTGACCTTATGGGCATCGAACGCCCCGCGGTAGAAGGCGACGCTGCGGTAGACGCGGTTGAGCGTCGCCTGCAGCCGTTCGATCTGCAGTTGCTGCAGCTCCTCGCGGGCCATCATCTCACACTTCGGGTTGTACGGGATCGCGTGGTTCATGAGCCTAAGCCTCACATGCCGGAGAAATCCGAAATTCCAAATTCCAAATCTCAAACAAATCCAAAGCACCAAATCCCAATGACCCAAATGCTGACGCCACGCGGGAGTCCCGTTCTGAATTTCGAATTTTGGTCATTTGGATTTGTTTGAGATTTGGGATTTGGAATTTAGTGCTTTTGTCCTCATTCATCAATGGATCGATATTCCTTCCCCAGATACGCCCGCTGCACTTCGGGGCTGTCACACAGTTGCCGGGCGGTTCCCTGGAGCACGATCTGGCCGGTCTCGATCACGTAGCCGCGATCGGCGACCGCCAGGGCCGCCCGGGCGTTCTGCTCGACCAGCAGGATCGTCAGACCGCTGCGCTTGAGGTTGACGATGGTCTTGTAGATATCCTTCACGACCAGCGGCGCGACGCCCAGGGACGGCTCATCCATCATCAACAGCCGCGGCCGGGACATCAAGGCCCGCCCGATGGCGAGCATCTGCTGCTGGCCGCCGGAGAGCGTGCCGGCCAGTTGGCTCGAACGCTCCTTGAGAATGCCGAACAACTCGTACACCTGCTCCAGGGTCCCGTCGATATCGTGATCGCCGTTCTGGCGGCGCCGCAGCTTCCAGGGACGCGCCGCCCGCGCCACGCTGTAGGCCCCGAGGAGCAGATTCTCCCGGACGGTCAACGTGCCGAAGATGTGCCGGCCTTCGGGGACAAGGCAGCAGCCGCGCCGGACGATGCGTTCCGCCGGATCGTGGTGGATCGGGCGCTTGTCGAACTCGACCTCGCCGGCGCGGGCCTTGAGAATGCCCGCGATCGTCTTGAGCAGGGTGGTCTTGCCCGCCCCGTTGGCCCCGATGACGGCGACCGCTTCGCCCGGCGCGACGTGCAGCGAGATCCCCTTGAGCACCCGCAGCGCGCCATAGCCGGCCTCGAGGTTCAGAATCTTAAGCATGCTCTTCCCCCAGATACACCCGGATGACCTCCGGATGGCGTTGGATCGCCGCGGGCGGCCCTTCCGCGATCTTCTGCCCCTGGTCGAGCACGACCACCTCGTCGGAGATGTTCATCACGAGCGACATGTCGTGCTCCACGACCAGGCAGGTGACGCCCGTGTCGCGGATCTGGCGGATCAGTTGCGACAGTTCCTGGGTCTCGTAGATGTTCAGTCCCGCCGCGGGCTCATCGAGCAACAGCAGCGCCGGCTCCGTCGCCAGGGCCCGGGCGAACTCCACGAGCCGCTGGCGGCCGAAGGGCAAGTTGCAGGCGGTCTCGTGCGTGTGGGCGGAAAGGCCCAGCTTGTCGAGAATGGCTCGGGCCTTCTCTTCCGTGTGCCGATGCTCCCGCCAGGTCCAGGGCAGGTTCAGCATCCCGGAAACGAACCCGGCGCGCGTCCGCGTGTGCCGGCCCATCATGACGTTTTCCAGGACCGTCATGTGGGGGAAGAGCTTGGTCGTCTGGAACGTCCGCGCGATGCCGAGGCCCGCGACGGCGTGGGGCTTGCGGCCGGTGATCGGTTTGCCCCGAAAGACCACATCGCCCCGGTGCGGCGTCAGGGTGCCCGCGATCAGGTTGAAGAGCGTCGTCTTGCCGGCCCCGTTGGGCCCGATGACCGCCTTGATCGCCCCGGCCGGCACGTGGAACGTCACGTCCTTGACCGCATGCACGCCGCCGAAGGAACGAGCCAGACCCTTGGTTTCCAGGAGGACGGTGCTCATAAGACCCCCCCGGAAATCAAAGCACCAAATTCCAAATTCCAAATCCCAAACAAATCCAAAATCCCAAGCACCAATGACCAAAACGCTGCCGCCGGTCGGTGGGGCCGTTTTGAATTTTGGATTTTGGGCATTGGAGTTTGTTTGGAATTTGGGATTTGGGATTTGGAATTTTCGTCCCTACGCATGTTTCCTCCTCGCCCGCAGGCCCGTCAAGGCCCGGAGCCGCGGCACCCGCAGCAGTCCCTGGGGCGCGAAGAGCATCATGAGGATGAGGATGCCGCCGAAGATGGTTTCGTCGAAGGAGCCGAAGACGCCGCGCAGGGAGAGGAAGTTCAGGAAGATGCCCATGACCATCGCCCCCCAGAGGTTCGCCATCCCGCCCACGGCGACGATGGCCACGTAGCGCACGGACTTGATCACGTGCGCCTCGGCCGGCCCGATGCTGCCGTTGTAGTGGGTCAGCAGGACCCCGCCGATCGCCGCGAAGATCGCGCTGAGGAGGAACACCGCCAGCTTGTAGCGATAGGTGTTGACGCCGAGCGAGTGGGCGGCCTCTTCGTTCTCGTGGATGGACCGCAGCGCCCGGCCCACCCGCGAGTGGACGAGGTTCAGGGCCAGGACCATGGCCGCCAGCACGACCACCCAGGCGATGTAGTAGTTCTGCACCCGGAACGCGGCTCTCCCGTTCACCTGGAGGTCGCTGAACAGATGGAAGGGCGGCACGTTCGAGACGCCGTCGGCCCGGCCCAGGACCGGCGTGCCCAGGGCGATGCGGTAGACGATCAGCCCGAAGCCGAGCGTGGCCATCGCCAGGTAGTGACCCTTGAGCTGGATCACCGAGGCCCCGATCACCAGCGCGATCACCCCGGTGAGCAGCAGCGCGGCCCCGAAGGCCGCCCAGGGCGTGAACGAGAGGATGTCCGCGCCGTAAATGTCCTGCCAGTGCATCGTCAGGCCGAGCGACTGCAAGCGGGCGACCAGCGGCGTGTCCTTGACGGGGTTGAGATTGTAGGTTGTCAAGACGGCCGCGGTGTAGCCGCCGATGGCGAAAAAGCCCGCGTGCCCGATCGAGGCCTGACCCGCGTAGCCCATGAGCAGGCACAACCCGATCACCACCAGCGCGTAATAGGCCGACATGGTGATCTGCGTCATGTAATACGTGGTCTCGGTCTGCGCGAGCACCAGGTGCAGCAAGACGATCAACACCGCCGTGGCGAGCACCGGGTAGTACATCCGCAGCCGCATTATGCTGTCCTCAAGGCACTGATCCCGTGTCGGGCGAACAGGCCGCTGGGCCGGAACACCAGGATCAGCAGCAGGACCACGATCGAGACGGCCTCCTTGTAGGCGGAGGACTGGCTCGTGACCAGGGCCTCCAGCAGGCCGAGCAGCAGGCCCGCCGCCACTGCTCCCATGCTGTTGCCGAGACCGCCGAGAATCGCCACGGTGAAGCCCTTGATCGCCAGGGGGGCCCCCATGTCGTATTGGGTTTGCGTCACGGGCGAGATCACGCAGCCGGCCAGGGCCCCGATGCCGGCCGAGAGCATGAACGACAGCGTCACCATCCGGCGGTCGTTGATGCCGCACAGGCGGGCCGCCATCCGGTCGTCGGCGCAGGCCCGCATGGCCCGGCCGGTCAGGGTGTAGCGAAAGAACAGCGTCAGCGCCGTCACGATCACGGCGCTGACGCCCAAAACCCAGAAGACCTGCAGCGAAACGCCCGCGCCCAGGATCGTGACGGTCGAGACCGCGGTGCCGGTGAAGTACGGCATCGAGCGGACCGTCTCATCCCAGAGGTGGAGCATGACCTCGCGGATCACGATGGACAGGCCGATCGTGATGACGATCAGCCGCAGGACCGAGGCGTTCTTCACGGGCCGGATGAAGACCAGCTCCATCAGCCCGCCCAGCACGGTCGTCACCAGCACCGCCCCGGCAATCGCCACCGGCAGCGGCACGAAGTGCGACAGGCTGATCGCCGTCATCGCCCCGACGATCAGGAACTCGCCCTGGGCGAAGTTGATGATCCCCGTGGTGGCGTAAATGATATTGAACCCGATGGCCACGATGGCATAGATGCTGCCGACCGTGATGCCCGAGAGACCGTATTGCACAATCTGGGAAAGATCCATGCCAGTTTCAAGCAGGAAGAGAGTTTCACGTTTGAAGTCTTCCAGTTTTCAGAGCACTCCGCACTTCGAACTTCCGGTGGGCGGCAGCGTCAAGCGCGTTTGTAGTGGCGTCGTCAGACGCTATCTTCTATGCTCTTACGAGCACACTACGAACCCGGGCCTTGACGCTGCCACCCCGCACACGTGTTTGCCGCCGAAACACGTGTCTTACTTCTTCGGTTTATAGATCGCGAACTTGCCGTTCTTGACGGTGAGCATCTCGAACGCGTCCAGGCCCAGGCCGTTATGATCGGTCGCGGAGAAGTTGAAGAGGCCGCCGGTGCCGGCGACGCCCTGGAGCCCCTCGATGGCGGTGCGGACCGCCTCCGGGTCGGTGCTGCCGGCCTTCTTGATGGCCTCGGTCAGGACCAGCAGGGCATCGTAGGCGTGACCGCCGAACGTGCTGGCGTCTTCCTTGTACCGCTTCTCGTATTCCCGCTTGTACTCCATCAGGACTTTCTTCTGCGGATGGTTGCCGGGCAGGGATTCCGCCACGAGCAGCCGGCCGCACGGGAAGATCGTGCCTTCCGCCGCCTCGCCGCCGGCCTGGACGTACTTGATGTTGCCGAAACCGTGGCTCTGGAACAGCGGCACGTTCAAGCCGATCTGCTTCATGTCTTTCGCGGCCAGGCTCTGGGCCGGCACGATGGACCAGTTGATGACCGCCTGGACGTCCGCGCCTTTGACCTTCGTCAGGACCCCCTGCAGGCTGGTCTCTTTCGCGTCGTACACCTCGGAGGTGGCGATCGTGATGCCGTACTCCGGGGCGATCGCGGCCAGTTGCTTGCCGCCGGCGATCCCGAACCCGTCGTTGCTCGTGATCACCCCGACCTTGCTGATGCCCAGGTCCTTCATCACCATGTAGATCCGCCGGACCGCGTCGCTGTCCTTCTGCGGGGTCTTGAACACGTAGCTGGCGACCGGGTTGACGATGTCCTCCGCCGCGGCACACGACAGCAGGATTGTCTTGCCTTCCTGGCAGATGTTCTTGATCGCCATGGTCTCGCCGCTGGTCGAGGGGCCGATAATCGCCAGGACCTTCTCCTCATCGATGAGCTGCTTGGCCAGCGAGATCGCCTGGGCCGGTGTACTGGCGGAGTCCCTTACGATGAGCTGGATCGGCCGGCCTTTGATCCCGCCGGCCTTGTTGAGGTTCTCGACGAACATCTCCGCGGTGCGGGCCTCGGGGCCGCCGAGAAACGCCGCCCCGCCGGTGACCGCGAAGATCGCGCCGATCTTGATCGGCGCCGCGGCCTGCGGGGCCTTCTTCTTGCGGCTGCCGAAGAACGGGGCGCTGAAGGCCACGCTCACAATCAGCAGGCTCACGAGTACTGCCGTCAATCGCTTTCCCATACTGTCCTTCCTTTCCGACCCGCCAGGGTCAAAGTCCATAAAACGGTTTCTTGCCCGTCACAGTCGAAGTTGCCCAAAATATCGTCCGGCCTTTACGGCGTCAAGACGCTCCTAAGAAACTGGCGGTTTGGGTGCCATGTCTACGGCTTTGCGTAGACATGCCTACGCGGCGTAGGCATGGCACCCTGGATACGGTGGGTTTCTTCCGCCTACCCGCCGCGCAGCGGCTGCACGACTCGCAATGACATGATCTGCGGTTTCTTTGGACTTGCTTGCGGCCGAAGGACGCGCTGGGTACTCTGGTCCGCGTGGTCTGGCGGCTCGGGTCGGCGGCGGTATCCAAGAGAAAAGCGGGGCACCACCCCGGAAAGGTGCTCCCAACAGCCCCTGGGGAACAGATCGCGAGTGGCACCCCTGTCATCCATGATTCACGTCCAGTATGACGGAATAGTCCATTTCTATCTATTGTGCTGACTACGTATTTTTGTCGTTTTTTTTTCTTTTTGTCTCTGTCGTCGCCAAGGTACGGCCCGGCGCGGCCGATAGGGCGGGTGCGACGGTATGCGTCGAGCGGGGTCCGGGGTTCTTTCCAGAGGTTGCTCCGGACCCTCGCATTTCTTGGCAGGGTTCAGGATCGCGTGAGCCAAGGTACCATTCGTGTGACGCACAACGCAAACTGTGATTGCCATAAGGGCTTTCACCACAGTAGTTTATGTTCGCTTCCGTGTGGCTTCGGCCGATCAGGACTGCTACCCCGCGTTGAACCATACCCATTCTTTTCAATGATCCGCCCAAAGGCTAACGGCAAGCCCGCAGGGCGAAAGATCATAGCCCAGCGATTCATCGCTGGGGATACGGCCAGAAAGACCAGACCAGTCCCGCCAGGGACGAAAGAGCCCCTACGGATTGGCAGAGCGTCTCTTTCGCCCCTGGCGGGGCTAGGGATTCATGCGAACGCCCATTACCCACCGTTGAAACGGTGGGCTATTCTCGGTCGTCCCTGCGGGACTGGCTGCGTCTTGGCCTTTGAGCGGATCGTTGTTTTCTTTCCATTGCCCCCGCACGAATCGTTCTACCCGTCCGGCGTCCGGCCCAATCGCGGGAAGACAAACTAAGCTGTGCCGCAAGTCGTATGCTCAGGGGGGACTGGCATTTTCGAGAATTCGTTGCAGTGGAGCGATGACGGAATGAGAGATCGGCATCAGAGATTGTTGGTAGGGGTGCGCGGCAAGACCGAGGCCATCGCGGCGGTCGAGGGCGGCGTCCATATCGTGGACGTGGAGTATCCCGCGGCGGCGCTGGGCACGCCGTATCCGCTCAACATCCTGGCTGTGCGGGAGACCGTGCCGGGGCCGATCCCGGTGGCCACGAACATCGGGGGCGAGCAGTTGGGACGCTCGACGGCCTGCCAGGCCGTGTTGGGCGTCGCCCTGGCGGGGGCCGACATCATCAAGCTCGGCCTTGCCAGGATGCCGCTCGGCGAGGCGCGGGAGTTCGGGCCGGCCCTGATCCGAACGGTCAAGAAGTGGTTTCCGGCCAAGATACGTGTGCCGGTGCTGTTCGCGGACGAACGGCTGGCCCGTTGGTACATCGACCCGATCGAGGAGGGGCCGGACCTGGCGGCCCACATGCGGGCCGATGGGCTGCTGGTCGACACCTACGACAAAGGCCTCGGCCTGGGGCTATTGGACTACTACAAGCTGGGGGATATCGAGGATTTCGTCGCCCGATGCCATGACCGGGGCCTCGCCGCCTGGGTGGGCGGTAGCATCGGCAAGGACGAGTTGCCGGGCCTGTGGGCGGCGGGCGTCGATGCCGTCTGCGTTCGCGGTGCGGCGTGCGAGCCCGGCACCGGCCCGGGCCGTTTCGGCCATGTGAGCGCAACCTTGGTGCAGGAACTCGTGGCCACGGTGCCGACTGAGGGCGAGCGCCACGCAAGCGAGACCGCCCTCCGGCGACCGGCCGAACGCGAGGAATTGACCAGGTATTGATTCTGACCGGGCTTTTCGTACGCCAAGTCCATATCGGGCGTCAAGGGCGATAGCCTTTGACGCCGGCTCGCGCGCTCTCCTGAGAGGGTGTGTGAGAACCCAGCTCAGTAATGGGTGGCAGCGGCAAGCGGAGTCTTCGGAGCTTGCCGATGGCTTATTCCATCCGCCATCGGCAAGGCCTGCGCAAAGCCTACGGCCTTGCCGCTGCCACCCGTCGCCGTGGACACGCTCAAACGCGTTTGGGCGTGCCACCTATCCATCCCTGGACCAGCCCTAGGCCAAGGCTTCTCACACACCCCCTGAGACCACCGGAAAAGGGACATTCTGCTCATCCTTCGCTGCGCAGGGGCCAAATGTCCGTTGCCGCAGAAGCTCACAAGACCGGTTTGCGCACGCACGGGCCGCGGCGCTTGACAAGCCGGCGGGAGCCGACGCATACTGGCGTGCGGAAGGCCCGGGTTTCAGGGCAGGAGCAGACATGAGCAAACGAGCGGAAAGCAAGGCCGGGGCCGTGGCGCCGCCGGCAGACCAGACGGCGCGGGCACTGCGCGAACGGGTGAAGGAGCTGAGTTGCCTGTACCGGATCAATCGTATCTTCGATGACTTCATCGGGTCGTCCGACGATATCTATCAGCGCGTGGTGGAGTTGATCCCGCCGGCATGGCAGTACCCGGAGGTCGCGTCGGCCCGGATCACCCTGGATGCCCGGCGCTATGCGACCCCGGGCTTTCAGGAGGGCGGCCCCACCCAGGCGGCGGACGTGGTCGTGGGCGGCAAACACCGCGGCGTGGTCGAGGTGGTGTACACCGAGCCGAGACCGAGCCTGGATGAGGGGCCGTTCTTGAAGGATGAACGGAGTTTGCTGGATGCCATCGCCCGGCAGATTGCCGTCATCGTGGAACACCAGGAGGCCCAGCAGGAGCGGAGCCGGCTGCAAAAGCAGCTCATGCACGCGGACCGCCTGGCCACGATCGGCCAGTTGGCGGCGGGCGTCGCCCACGAGCTGAACGAGCCGCTCAGCAGCATTCTCGGCTTTGCCCAGTTGTTGCAGCGCGAGCCGGGCATGCCTGAAGGAGGCAAGCCCGACCTCCAGAAGATTGTGACCGCTTCCCTCCATGCCCGGGAGATCATCAAGAAACTCCTGCTCTTCGCCCGGCAGACGCCCACGTTCAAAGGGCCCGTGGACCTCAACAAGGTCATTCTGGGCGCGATCGATCTGTTCCGGCACCACTTCGAGAAGGAAGAGATCGAGTTGCTGTGTTTGCTGAGTCCCGAGATGCCCCTGTTGGCCGCCGATGCCGGCCAGTTGACCCAGGTCGTGGTCAATCTCGTGGTCAACGCGATGCAGGCCATGCCGGGAGGGGGACGACTCACGATCCAGACCCAGGTGCAGGAGGGGCACGTCGTCTGCGTCGTCGAGGACACGGGAGTGGGCATGACCCCCGAGGTGCAGGACCGTCTGTTCATGCCCTTCTTCACGACCAAGGAGGTGAACCAGGGAACGGGCCTGGGCCTGCCCGTCGTTCATGGGATCGTCGCCGCGCATGGGGGGACGATCGCGGTCCGCAGCGCGCCCGGCCAGGGGACGACGTTCACCATTCGACTGCCCCTGGAGCCGGTCGCTGACCTGGAGAACCGCCCGGAATCATGAGCTCACCCGAAAACAAAGAGACGATTCTTGTCGTTGACGATACCGCCAGCACCCTGGAGGTCCTGCAACGGACCCTGACCGCCGAGGGGTACACGACCTACACGGTCCCCAACGCCGTCGATGCCCTGCGCCTGCTGGAAGGCACGGCCGTGGACCTCGTCATCACGGACCTGAAGATGCCCAGGATCAGCGGCATCGACCTGATCCGGCACGTGCGCGAGAACTACAAGGACACCGCCGTGATGATGATCACCGGCTACGCGACCGTGGAAAGCGCGGTGGAGGCCCTCAAGAGCGGCGCGGAAGAGTACGTCGCCAAGCCGTTCACCGAGAGCGAGCTGCTGGCGGCGGTCCGCCGGGTCGTGGACAAGCTCTGCCAAAGACGCGCGGCGGCGCTGGGACCCGCGCCCGTGCCGGAATTCGCCTACGGTCTGATCGGCGAATCGCCCGCGATGCAGCGCGTTTTCGCGGCAATCCGCAAGGCGTCGGCGACCTCGGCCACGGTCCTCATTACCGGCGAAAGCGGCAGCGGCAAGGAGCTGGTGGCGCGGGCGATCCATTACAGCAGTACCCGGGCCGCCGCGCCGTTTGTGCCCGTCAACTGCGGCGGCATCCCGGAGAGCCTCCTGGAGAGTGAGCTGTTCGGGTACGTCAAAGGCGCGTTCACCGGCGCCCACGAGTCGCGGGCGGGGTTCTTCCAGACCGCCGACGGTGGCACGATCTTCCTCGACGAGATCGGCGAGACGAGCATCGCCATGCAGGTGAAGCTCCTGCGGGTCCTCCAGGACAAGGAGGTGCGCATGGTGGGCGACGCCCGCGTCCGGACGGTGGACGTGCGGATCATCGCCGCCACGAACAAGGACCTGCACAGTCTCATTCAAAGCCGGGTGTTCCGCGAGGAGCTGTACTATCGCATCAACGTCGTCGCGATCGAGGTCCCGCCCCTGCGGGCCCGGGGTAGTGACATTGCCCTCTTGGTCCGCCACTTCGCCGAGAAGTTCGCCTCGGAGCTGGGCAAGACGGTCCCGCGTTTTTCCGAAAAGGCGATGGAGGCCCTGCAGAATTACGCCTGGCCGGGCAACGCGCGGGAGCTGGAGAACGTGATCCAGCGGATTGTGGTCATGTACGACGACCAGGTCATTGAGGTCCCGGATCTGCCGTCGTTTGCCCGCTTCTCGGCCCTGCGCACGACCGGGGTGAACCGGACCCTGGCCGAGGTGGAGGCGGACCACATCCGCAACGTCCTGGCCAACGTCGGCGGCAACAAGACGCAGGCGGCCCAGATCCTCGGCATCGACCGCAAGACCCTGCGCAAGAAGATCACCGAATACGGCCTGGACCTGTAAGAACCTGATGCAAGGCAAAGGGAAAAAGGCAAAAGGCAAAAGGGGAAAGGCCGCATCTCCATTTTGCCTCTTGCCTTTTTCCTTTTTCCTTGCTTAAGGTGGGGAGAATCTCCCCAGTGGTCCCAATCTCCCCACCTGTAGGTCTTCTGCTCAGCGGGTTTGGGGACATGCTTTCGCCTCATCGGGTCATTCCTTCCACTCTCATAAGCTCTTTCCTCGCAAGATGTTGAAGCAGCGAGATCCTCCTCGTACAGCCCGGGCATGTCCCTGTGGCACGGACGTTGCTATGGGAGGGGCTGTTTGTTGCGACTGCGTGGCACGGGCGCTGGCGGCCGTGCCGCGGAACCGTCCGGATGCGTGCAGGAAATAGGAGGTTTGCAGTCATGGGAATGGGAGATAAATCTCTGGGCCTGTGCTCGACCTGCAACAACAGTTTCCTATGCACCCGGCGCAACGAGATTCTGTTCCCCGTTCACTTCTGCGAGCAGTTCGACGATGCCGTGCCGATCCCCTCGAGGCGGAAGGCTCCGGTTGCGGCCGACGCTGAGGCCGTGCTCGATGTGGCGATGGGTCTGTGCTGCAACTGCCAGAGTCGCGGCTCCTGCACGTTGCGGGACTCGCCCGGCGGGGTATGGCACTGCGAGGAATATTGCTGAGGGGCGCTGTCGCCCCCGGGGCCGACCTGGCCTGTCGACAAGAGGTTCCAATGGATGAGCACGCTGTTGAGAAGATCGTCGCCGAGCATCACGGCTCGCTGGGGGGCATGCTGTCTGTCCTCAGCGAAATCCAGGCGAAGTACAGGTATCTGCCCCAGGACGCTCTGCACAAGGTCGCGGCGGCGACCGGCCGCTCGCTGACCGACATCTACGCGGTCGTCACCTTCTACAAGGCCTTCAGCCTCAAGCCACGCGGCAAGCATCTCATCTCCGTATGTCTCGGCACCGCGTGTCATGTGCGAGGGGCGCCCAAGATTGTGGAGGAGTTCCGCCGGCAACTGGGCATTCCGCCGGGAGAAACCACGCCCGACAAGGAATTCACCCTGGAGACGGTGAACTGCCTCGGCGCCTGCGCGTTGGGTCCGACGGTGGTAGTGGATCAGCGCTACTTCCGGCATGTCACCACGGCCAAGGTGCCGCACATTCTGGAGCAGGCGCGCCAAGGCTTCCCGCAATCCGGCGCGGACGTCGACGAGCGGGTGTTCCCGATCCATGTCAGTTGCCCCCAGTGTGGTCAGAGCCTGATGGATGCCGGACATCCCCTGGAGGGCCAGGCTTCCATCCGATTGACCGCCTCGTTCGCCGGCAAGATGGGCGCCCTGCACCTGTCATCGCTCTACGGCAATGCCGCGGCCGCCGGTGACGACGCGATTCCCGAGGGAGCGTTGGCGGTGCTGTCGTGTCCGCACTGCGGACGCGAGCTTGCCGACGGCTCGGATTGTCCCGAGTGCGGCGCGACGATGGCCGCGCTGACGGCCGGCTCCTGCGCCGCACTGCATCGGTGTGCGCGACGCGGCTGTCCGGGACACCGGCTCGACCTCGGGGCCGCCGTGCGGAACGTTTCACCAGAGGGGAAAGGGGCATAATGGCAACGATGCAATCCACCGCCGAGTTCCGGGAGTTCTGCCGAACCGTCACGGGCGGGCCGGACGGCGGCAAACCCTGCCTCATCATCTGTGCCGGCACCGGCGGACAGGCCAGCGGCTCCAACGACCTGATCCGCATCATCAAGAGGCAGATCATCGAGCGAAATCTCGGCGACCGCCTCGCGCTGCGGATCACGGGCTGCCTCGGTTTCTGCGAGATGGACCCCTTCATCGTGGTGGAGCCGGGGCATGCGGTCTATCCCAAGCTCGAGATGAAGCACGTCCCGCGGATTATCGATGCGGTGCTGGCTGGCACGGTGGTCGAGGAACTGCTCTATCGCGAGCCCGGCACCACCCGCAAATGCCGCTGCCAGGAGGAGATCCCTTTCTTCCAGGGGCAGAAGCGCATCATCCTCGGCGCCAACCAGCGCATCGATCCGATCCGCATCCTCGACTATATCAGGGAAGGCGGCTACCAGGCCCTTCTCAAAGTGCTCGAAAACCCGGACCCCGAGCGGATCGTCCAGGAAGTGGTCAAATCGGGCCTGCGCGGCCGGGGCGGCGCGGGCTTCCCCACGGGCCGTAAGTGGGAGTTGGCCCGCAAGGCGGCCAAGGTTGGCGGCAAGAAATACGTCGTCTGCAACGCGGACGAAGGCGACCCCGGAGCTTACATGGACCGCAGTCTCCTGGAAGGCAATCCGCACGCCATCATGGAGGGCATGACCCTCGCGGCCCTCGCGATCGGCGCCACCGACGGTGTCATCTACGTCCGCAGCGAATATCCCCTGGCGATCAAACACGCGCAGATCGCACTGCGGCAGGCCCGCGGCATGGGACTGCTGGGTGACAACCTGCTCGGGTCCGGCATCCGCTTCGACATCGACATCGTGCGCGGCGCGGGCGCCTTCGTTTGCGGCGAAGAGACGGCCCTGATCAAATCCATCGAAGGACGCATGGGCGAGCCGCGCCAACGCCCGCCGTACCCGATCGCCAAAGGCATCTTCGGCGCTCCGACCTGCATCAACAACGTCGAGACGCTGGCCAACGTGCCGTTCATCATCCGCCACGGCGCGGACGCCTTCGCCGCCATCGGCACCGACGGCAATACGGGAACGAAGATCTTCTCCCTGGTCGGCAAGATCCGCAATACCGGCCTCGTCGAAGTCCCCCTGGGGACGCCCCTCAAGGAAGTGGTCTACGAGATCGGCGGCGGCCCGCTCGCCAAGACGCGCGTCAAAGCGGTCCAGACGGGCGGCCCGTCGGGCGGCTGCATCCCGGCCTCCCTGTTCGACCTGCCCATCAGCTATGACAGTCTGACCAAGGCCGGCTCGATCATGGGTTCCGGCGGCATGATCGTCATGGACGAGAACACCTGCATGGTGGACGTGGCCCGCTACTTCATGAACTTCCTCCAGGACGAGTCCTGCGGCAAGTGCCTGACCTGCCGCAAGGGCACCCAGCGGATGCACGAAATTCTCGACGAAATCACCCACGGCCAGGGTACGCCCGGCCACCTGGATCTGCTCGAGGAATTGGCCCTGGTCGTCAAGGACACGACCATGTGCGGCCTGGGCCAGTCGGCCCCGAACCCGGTGCTGAGCACGCTGCGGTACTTCCGCGAGGAGTACCGCCGGCACATCGAGGACAAGCGCTGCGATGCGTTCGTCTGCAAGAGCCTCGTCGGGGCGCCGTGCCAGGCGGCCTGCCCGGTGGACACCGAGCCGTGGCGCTACGTGGCCCTGATCGAAAAAGGGCAGTACGAACAGGCGTATCGGATTATTCGGGAAGCCAATCCGTTCCCGGCCGTCAGCGCCAGGGTCTGCGACCGCAAATGCGAAAGTCGCTGCAGTTTGGGCGTCGGCGGCGGCGAAGGGATCGCGGTTCGCGCCCTGAAGCGGTTCGTGACCGACCGCGTCGATCCTTCGGTGTACCACCCCGAGGTCCGCTCGACGAACGGTCAGGCGAAGAAGGTGGCGGTCGTTGGGGCCGGTCCGGCGGGTCTGGCCGCCGCCCACGGCCTGTCCCTGCTCGGGCACAAGGTCACGGTTCTCGAAGCCCTGCCGGAGTCCGGCGGCATGCTCGCCTGTTCCTTGCCTGCCTATCGGCTGCCGCGCGAGATCGTCCGCGGGGAAATCAGAACGCTGCTGAACGAGAACATCGCCGTACGGCACGGCGTCGAGTTGGGCCGCGATGTGGCCCTCCGGGAGCTTCTCGCCGAGGGATTCCAGGCGGTCTTCCTGGCGCTGGGGGCCCACGAAAGCTGGCGGTTGGGCCTCGAAGGCGAGGACGTGGCGGGTGTCTACCCGTCCATGGAGTTCCTCAAGGCGTTCAACCTGCGCGGCGCGGAGCTGGCGCGCGGGCACGTCGGGATCGTCGGCGGCGGCAACTCGGCGGTCGATGCCGCCCGCGTCGCCCTGCGGCAGAAGGAGGTCACCAGCGTGACGCTCCTGTACCGGCGCACGCGGGACGAGATGCCCGCCTACGAGGAGGAGGTTGAGGCGGCCCTGGAAGAAGGGGTGACGATCGAGACCCTGGTCTCGCCCGTCAAGATCCGCGTCCGCCAGGAGGAGATCGAGACGGCGTTGCGGGAAGGCGTAGCGCTGGAGACCCTCGTGTCGCCGATCCGGATCTGCACGAGCGAGGGCCGCCTGGTGGGCATCGAGTGCATCCGCAACCGCCTGGGCGAGTTGGACGCGAGCGGCCGGCGCAAACCGGTTCCCGTTCCGGGGACGGAGTTCACGCTCCAGTTCGACACGTTGGTTGTCGCGATCGGGGAGCGGCCGCAAACTGACGGCCTGGCCGGGATGGGCCTGGAGCTCGACAAGGGCGGCCGGGTCAAGGTCGATCCCAAGACGCTGGCCACCTCCGTCCCGGGCGTCTTTGCCGGAGGCGACCTGGTGACCGGGCCGAACACGGTCATCGACGCCATCGCGGCGGGCAAGAAGGCGGCGCGCATGATCGACCGGTACCTGCGCGGCGAGCCCCTGGCGGAGCCGCCCGGTCTGAAGCTGCCCACCGTGTTCTTGGAGCCCGCCGCCGTCGGCGACGAGGAGCTCGAACGCGCCACGCGGGCCGTGCCCGCGGTATTGCCGGTCAAGCAGCGCAGGAAGAACTTCCACGAAATCGAGAGGCCCCTGTCCGTAGCGCAGGTCACGGCGGAGGCCCGCCGGTGCCTGCGGTGCGATCTGGCCTTCACGCAAGGGCAGGCCCCGGCGTGTGCCGCGTCCGCCGTCCCCGGAGAACAACAGGCATGATTACACTGACCATCAACGGACTGGAAGTATCCGTCGAAAAGGGGACCACCGTCCTGGAGGCGGCGCAGTTCCTGGGCTTTCCCATCCCCACCCTCTGTCACATGGAGGGCTTGACGCCCTATGGCGCGTGCCGGCTGTGCGTGGTGGAGATCGGCGAAGGCCCGGGCGCGAAGCTCGTGTCCTCCTGCACCTATCCGGCGGAGCCGGGCCTGAAGGTGCGGACCGCCTCCGCGCGGGTCGTGCGGGCGCGCAAGATGATCCTCGAGCTGCTCCTGGCCTCCTGTCCGCAGTCCAAGACGATCCAGGACCTGGCCTCGAAGCACCAGGTCACCCAGCAGCGGTTCCGCCAGGAATATGAGGACTGCATCCTGTGCGGCCGGTGCGTGCGGATGTGCGAGGAGCAGATGATGGCCCAGGCTATCGGCTTTCGGGGCCGCGGCCAGAGCCGCAGCATCGGCACGCCGTTCGACGTGCCCTCGGAGGTCTGCCGCCAGTGCGGGGGCTGCATCTATGTCTGTCCCGCCTGCTCGCTGCGGTGCACCTACACGGAGCCGCAAAAGGCCGTCTGCGGCGGCTGCGCCAATCTCAGTCCGCCGTGCCTGGAGAAGGACCCGTTCCACGACATGATGTGTTACATGGACCCCTGCGTCGCCTGTGAGATCAAGAAACCCTAAAGGAGGTACCCCGCGATGTCCCTTTCGAGAGTGAATTCGTCCGCCGCCACCCTGACCAAGAACCGCACGGAAGGCTCGGTGACGCCCAACTCGGGCATGTGTGTCACCTGCGTGGACGGCTGCATCGGCATGTGCGAGATCGGCAAGTCCGCCTATCGCGGCCATGAGGTGATCTATCCGCAGCCCTTCGGCGTCGTCACGACGGCCTCGGAGAAACGCTACCCGGTGGACTATTCCCACCTGAACATCATGGGCACGTGCGTCGGGGCGCACGGGATCGAAGCGGACAGCGACAAGGCGATCTTTCCCGCCGTGAGCCTCGAAGTCTGCTTCGGCCACGACCGGGGCCTCAAGTTCCGCTATCCCTGGCTCATCTCCGGCATCGGGTCCACCGACATCGCCAAGAACAACTGGGAGGGCCTGGCCGCCGGGTCGGCTTTGGCCGGGACCGGTCTGACGATCGGCGAGAACGTCGCCGGCATGGACGTCCAGAGCCGCATCGAGAACGGCCGGGTCCTCGACACGGTCGATCTCAAGCGCCGCGTGCACCTGTACCGCCAGCACCAGCGCGACGGCTACGGCGCGATCATCGTTCAGGCGAACGTCGAAGATACCCGCCTGGGCGTGCACGAGTACGTCATTGGGGAACTTGGCGTCGAGTGTGTCGAAATGAAATGGGGCCAGGGCGCCAAGAACATCGGCGGCGAGGTGAAGATCCGGGACCTGAAGAAGGCCCAGCTCCTGCATGAGCGCGGCTACATCGTGCTGCCGAATCCGACGGACCCGGCCGTCATCGAGGCGTTCCAGAACGGCAACTTCAAGGAATTCGAGCGGCACTCCCGCGTCGGGATGGTGTCGGAGGAATCGTTTGTCCGGCGGGTGGAAGAGCTGCGCCGCGCCGGGGCCAAGTACATCTTCCTGAAGACCGGCGCGTATCGGCCCGCCGACCTGGCGCGGGCCTTGAGCTTCGCGTCCAAGTGCAAGCTCGACCTGCTCACCGTGGACGGCGCCTCCGGCGGGACCGGCATGAGCCCCTGGCGGATGATGAATGAATGGGGCGTCCCGCCGCTGCACCTGCATTCGCTCCTGTACCGGTACGCCAAGCGGCTGGCCGACCGCAACCGCCACCTGCCGGCGATTGCCGTCGGCGGCGGGTTTACCTTCGAAGACCTGATCTTCAAGGGATTGTCCCTGGGGGCTCCGTACGTCAAGCTGATCGGCATGGCCCGCGCCCCCGTCGCGGCGGCCATGGTCGGCAAGACGATCGGCCGGGCCATCGATGCCCATCAGCTCCCGGTCTACGTCGAGCGGTTCGGCTCGACCAAGGACGAGATCTTCGTCACCGCCAGTACCCTGCGCAAGGAGTTCGGCAACGGCGATTTCGAGAAGCTGCCCACCGGCGCCATCGGCCTGTACACGTACTATGAGCGGCTGGCCCAGGGCCTGCGCCAACTGATGGCCGGCTGCCGCAAGTTCTCCCTGGACTACCTGTCCCGCGACGACCTGGCCGCGCTGACGCCCGAAGCGGCCTCCATTACGGACCTGCGCTACGTGATGGACGTGGATGAAGGACGGGCCCTGGAGATCCTCGACAACTGACCCGACCGGCAGAGAAGTAACGCTGGCGTGCGGCCGCGAATCTGGTAGACTGTGCCGCTTCGATCTGTCACTTGCAGGGCAGGAGCACAGGACCGGATGGCTAGGATCGTTTATGCGATGGCGGGGGAGGGGTTTGGGCACGCCAGCCGCGCGCACTTGATCGGCCAGCGGTTTCTCGATGCCGGGCACGAAGTGATTTTCGCTGCCTCGCACCGGGCGCTGCGGTACCTGCGACCCTATTACGAGGACCGGGTCAAAGAGATCTTCGGGTTGTTGTTCGACTACAGCAAGGGCTACGTCGATCCGGCGGCGACCGTCTGGAAGAATCTGGCCCGGCTGCCGCAGGGACGGCGGCTCAATCGCACGCTCTTCGAGCAGGTGTACGAGCCCTTCCGGCCGGACCTGGTGGTGACCGATTTCGAGCCGTTCAGCGCCTGGTGGGCCTGGCGCCACCGGGTGCCCTTCATCAGCATAGACAACGAGCATCTGCTGCTCATGTGCAAGCTCGAGCACCCGCTCCGGGACCTCGTGGGACGCCTGACCGCCACGGTGGTGGTCCGGGCGCACTATGTCGGCGCCGGTGCCTACATCATCACCAACTTCTTCCAGGCCCCGCTGAAAAGCGACGCGGCGGTCCTGGCTCCGCCGATCGTGCGTCCCGCCATCGCCCGGCTCCAGGCCTCCGACGCCGGCCACGTTCTGATCTACGCCACGACGGGCACCCGCGAGGACCAGTGGCGCGACGTGCTCGGCCGGTTCGCCGCACAGAAGTTCTGCATCTACGGGTTCAACAAGAACGCCGAATGGAAGAACTGCGTCTTCAAGGAGGCCTCGGCGGAGGGGTTCGCCGCGGATCTGGCGACGGCCCGGGGCGTCATCGCCTCGGCCGGCTTCTCGCTGATCAGCGAGTGCCTGTACCTGCGGAAGAAGATGCTGCTGCTGCCGTTGGCCGGGCAGTACGAGCAGGTCCTCAACGCCCGCTACGTCGAGCGGCTCGGGCTGGGAATCTGGTCGCGGCAGGTGGACCAGGCGGCGGTGTCCCGCTTCCTGGACCGCCTCGAGGAGCCGACCCCCCAGGGCGACCGCATCCTCTGGCCCGACAACGACCGATTCCTCGACACCCTGCGAACCGTGCTATCGCGGCTCGACACGCGCGTGCGGATCACCATCTGAGGCGGGAAATTCCACACCGCCCTGCGGAGAGATCAATTCCAAATCGCCGCCCCGGGGGCGGAAGCACCAAAGCCGCCCCGGGGGCGGAAGCACCAAATTCCAAATTCCAAATCTCAAACAAATCCAAAATCCCAAATTCCAAGGCTCAAAACGCTCGTGCCCCGGGACGCGAGCCGTTTTGGATTTTGAACTTTCTTCCCTTTTGAATTTGTTTGGAATTTGGAATTTGGTGCTTGGAATTTCCTCGCCATGCGGCTTTGGTGCTTGGAATTTGGAATTTATCTCTCTGCCGGGCGGTGTCCGCGCCACGCGGCTTAGTACTACAACGCTATCTTGTGGGACCGCAGTAGTCGTAAGTCATTATGAAACAATGAGATACGGGAATGTCACTTCGGCGCCTTAACGCCAATAAGGCTACGGGGTGACATTTTCATAACCTCCTGTTCTAGCGTAGCTTATGTCAAACCGAGGGACAAATCGTAGCGTTGTGGTATTAGGTGCCTGGAATTCCTGCGGTGGGGCCGAGATAGCCGGCCTGGACGCACAACTGGAAGATCTCGCGCGCGAGAGGGCCGGCCTCGCTGCCGCCGCGCTGGCCTCCCTCGATCACCACGGCCAGAGCGATCTGACGGCCCGCCTGGTCCTGGGCGAAGCCGCCAAACCAGGCGTTGAAGGGACGCTCGGTGGAACCGGTCTTGCCATAGACTCTGACACCGTGTCGCGCCAGGCCGCTGGCGGCGAAGACCTCGTAGGCCGATCCGCCCCGCTCGTTGACGACGGCGTTCATCCCCTCGAGAACGACCTGCATGTTCGCCGGCGCGACGGGCAGATCGGCCGGCTCGGCGGCCGACGGCGTCTCCGGGCTCAGGAACAGCCGCGGCGGTTGGGACCGGCCCCGGCGGGCCAGGGTGGCAAAGGTATTGGCCACCTGCAAAGGCGTGACCCGGAAATTGCCTTGCCCGATGCCGAACATCTTGCGTTCCCGTCTCTGGAGCGGCGGGATCTGGTCGAACGACTCGGTGTCCGTGGCGGCCGAGATCGGGGTGCTGCCGATCTCGCCCGGCGCCTGCTTGAGACGCCGGGTGACCGTGCCCGGCGCCGGCGGCACGGGGCAGGCCAGCGGGATCTCCCGTCCATGTCCGAACCGAAAGAGCCACTCCTGCAGCACCGACGACTCGATCCGGTCGGCCAGGCGCGAGAAGTAGATGTTGCAGCTTCCTTTCAGGGCGTTGCGTGCGTTGTTGACCCAGCTCGAGTCGTGCCCCCTCCCCTGGGTGATCCGAAAGATCAGGCACCTGGGCCAGCCGGGCGGCGGCGCCGCATCCGGGCAACTGATGGGCTCCTGGGCCGTAATGGCGCCGGACTCCAGGCCGGCCAGCAGGATCAGGGGCTTGGCCACCGAGCCCGGCGGATAGATCCGGTTGATCGTGCGGTTGATCAACGGCCGGTTGGGGTCGTCCCGCAGCTTGTCAAAAGCGTACCGCGCGATATTGAGATCGTAGCTCGGCAGGGACACCAGGGCCAGAATGTCGCCGGAGCCGACGTGGATCACGGCCGCCGCCATCGGCGCCCCGTGGTAGTCCGGATTGAGTTTCGGATCGAGCAGCCGCTGCTCGATCTGCTCTTGCAGTTGAATGTCGAGCGTCAGCCGCACGTCCCGGCCGTACTCGGTCTCGGTCTCGCGGACGAGCTGGCGGTCGATGTCGTAGACGGCCTCGCCCCGCCGGCCCCGCAGGAGGCTCTCGCAGACGTACTCGACGCCGTCCTCGCGCCCGCAGACCTCGCCTTTGAGGTAGCTGGCCAGGGGATCGTCCGCAAACACCTTCAGATCGCGCGGCTGTGTCGCCCGGCCCACCCAGCCGATCGTCTGGGCCGCGGTGGAGCGGAAGGGGTAGTACCGCTGGCCCCGCGGCAGAATCTGGACCTCGTCCAGGTCGGCGAACGCGAGCTGCGCCGCGAAGACCTCGTCCTCGGTCCGGAGCTCCATCAACGGCAGGTCCGGACTGATCTCCGGGAGATCGCCCAGATCCACCTTGGCGACGCGCCGGCTGCGCTCGGCCGGGTCCGGGTACTGAGATTCGAAATGGGCGAGAGCCTCTGAGAGCGGGACACTGTTGATGGTCTGGTACCGGGCGATGAGATTGGGGTCGGGGCTGCCGCGGGCCCAGCACAGGAACGTCCGGGCGTTCCAGACGGCATCGTTCAGGGCCTTGATCTTGCCTTCGACCTCCTGCCGGGTCAATCCCAGGCGGCGGCACGCGTCGATGATGCGCGCCAGCTCCTGGCGTCTGTCGTCCACCTCTTTATGGACCTGATACAAGGAAGGATTGCCGTCCTGCACGCGGGCGGCGGCGAACCTGGCCAGCACGACCCGCTCGTCGAGAAAGCCGCTCAGCCGGTAGTGGATGCAGACCTGAAACTGTGGCAGGTCCGCCGCGAGGATTTCCCCGCGGCGGTCGAGGATCTTGCCGCGCAGCGTCTGGAACTGGCGCGACCGGCCCCAGAGATCCTTGATCCGGTCGATCTCCTCCTGGGACGCCGGACCGGCGAACAGTTGCATCTGCGCCAGACGCAGCAGGCAGACCGACAATACCGCCAGGCTGACGCCGATGAACACCTTGACGCGCTTTTCGTACATCGAGCCTCAGATTCCTTCCTGCCCTCTCAGAGGCGTCCTCGACGGCGCCGCCGCGGCCCCTTGCCATACATGCGCATCCACCAGCCCACCGGCAAGAACAAAAACGGCCCCACGATCGCCGAGTAGAGCGGCTGCCACAGCAGGCCGGTACGCCAGGCCGTCACGACGGTCTCGGCCCGCAGCAGCGCCAGCAGATAGCTCAAACCGGTCGTCAGGCTGCCCATGAGGAAGATCGTAAGGGCCAGGTGGGTCATCCGCCGGGGTGAGATGGTGCTGCTCAGGTCGGACAGCAGCGAGCCGAACAGGCCGAAGCTGATGATCCGGGGGCCCATGAGGCGGGTCAGGATCGGGTTGCTCAGGTCGGCCGCGAAGCCCAGCGCGAAGGAGGCGAGAATGGCGTCCGTGGACTTGGCCCGCGACGCGAAGAAGACCAGCAGGATCAACAGCAAATCCGGCCGGATGTCCGGACGCGAGGGCGGGACCGCGAGGACCCGGATCAAGCCGGTTTGCAGGAGGGAGGCGACCAGCACGAGCACGGCAAACCGGAACCAACGCATTCAATCCCTCCCGACTGCTCTCCCCGGATCGATGGCCCTCATGGCGCCGACGCCTTCATCACGACCACGTCGCTGAGGGTCGCCAGATCGCAGACCGGCCGCACGCTGATGTCCCACATCAGGGGATCCTTCGTGTCGGGCCGGCACTGCACCACCTCGGCCGCAATCACCGGGACATCCAGGATGCCGGGCCTCTTCTCCGCGTAGACCGCGTCGCCGGCGCGAATCGTGTGCTCCCGGGGAACCAGGGTGATGCGGGCGGTGCCGTCGCCCCGGCCCACCATGAGCTTGGGCACGCTCAGGCCGGCGAGGCCGACCGGAAGACGCAAGGTCGGGTCGGTGAGGAGCTTGACCGTGGCGACCTTGGCATAGACGGCCGAGACGACGCCGATGACGCTCTGCTCGTCGATACGGGCTTCCGTCAGACTCAGCACGTACTGGCCGACGGCCACGCCGCTCTCGAGGCCCTGGCCGATCGTCAGCTCATCCTGTACGCGCATGATGACCTTC